>NZ_JAIUIQ010000056.1:0-34215 GCF_020165735.1 Mesorhizobium sp. B283B1A | reverse complement strand
AATCTCCCCCCTTGTGGGGGAGATGTCCGGCAGGACAGAGGGGGGCGCGAAGGATCGCTATCTTCGCGGTATGGCGGTCTCCGCGACGGACCACCTTCGCCTGGCACGGTGACGCTCGACCTCAGGCCGCCTTCTTCTTCGCCAGCCTCGCCTTGATCGAGGCGACGTCGGCGCGTGGTGTCGCGGCGAAGAGTGTCTTGGTGTAGCTGTGCTTGGGGTCTGAGAAGACCTCGTCGCGCGAGCCGTATTCGACCGCCTCGCCGAAATACATCACCATCACGTCGTCGGCGATGTAGCGCACGACGGACAAATCGTGGCTGATGAAGACATAGGTCAGCTGGAACTCGTCCTGCAGGTCGGCGAGCAGGTTGAGCACCTGCGCCTGCACCGAAAGATCGAGCGCCGAGACCGGCTCGTCCAGCACCAAGAGGCTCGGGTTGAGCATCAGCGCACGGGCGATGGCGATGCGCTGGCGCTGGCCGCCCGAGAACATGTGCGGGTAGCGGTTGTAGTGCTCGTGGCCGAGTCCGACCTTCTTCAGCATCTTCATCGCCAGGTCGCGCCGCTCGGCGGCTGGCTTGTCGGTGTTGATCAACAGCGGTTCGCCCAGCACATCGCCGATCTTCTGGCGCGGATTGAGCGAGCCGTAGGGGTTCTGGAAGACAATCTGCACCTTGCGGCGCATCTCCCTGGTCAATCCGCCCCTGGCGATATCGACCTTGTTGCCGTCGATGAACAGCTCGCCCGACGTCGCCGGATCGATCAGCGTGATGATGCGGGCAAGCGTGGACTTGCCGCAGCCGCTTTCACCGACGATGGCGAGCGTCTTGCCCTTGTCGACCGTGAAGGAGACGCCCTTGACCGCATGCACGGTGCGCGGTCCGGTGAACAGGCCGCCGCCGATATGGTAGTCGCGGACGATGTTCTTGCCTTCGAGGACCGTCGTGCTCATGCCGAGGCTCCCGCGGCCGAAGGGGCCGGCTCGAACAGCATGTCGGAAACGGTCGGCAGCCGGTCGCCGACGGCGTTCTCGGGCAGCGCCGACAGCAATGCGCGCGTGTAATTGCTTTTCGGCGATTCGAACAATGACAGCACGTCGGCCTCTTCCATCTTGCGGCCCTTGTACTGGACGATGACGCGGTCGGCGGTCTCGGCCACCACGCCCATATTGTGGGTGATCATGATCAGGCCCATGCCGTATTTGGCCTGCAGCGAAACCAGGAGATCGAGGATCTGCTTCTGGATGGTGACGTCGAGCGCCGTCGTCGGCTCGTCGGCGATCAGCAGCTTCGGATTGCAGGCAATGGCGATCGCGATCATGACGCGCTGGCACTGACCGCCGGACATCTGATGCGGGAATGAACTCAGCCGCTCTTCCGGATCGGCGATGCCGACCAGCTTCATCAATTCGATGGCACGCGCGCGCCTCTGGGCGCGGTCCATGCCCATGTGGAAGCGCAGCACCTCCTCGATCTGGAAGCCGACCGTGAAGCACGGATTGAGGCTGGCGATCGGTTCCTGGAAGATCATCGAGATGTCCTTGCCAACGATCTTGCGGCGCTCGGACGGGCTGAGCTTCAGGAGGTCGACGCCGTCGAATGCCATGCGGTCGGCCTTGACCGTCGCGGTGTTGGGCAACAGCCCCATCACCGCCAGCATCGACACCGACTTGCCGGAGCCGGACTCGCCGACGATCGCCAGCACCTCACGCGGCTCGATCGAAAGGTCGATGCCTTGCACGGCCATGAACGGCCCGGCCGCGGTGTCGAAGGAAACGGTGAGGTTCTTGATCTCGAGCAGGGACATGCTCACGACCTCTTCAGCTTGGGGTCGAGCGCATCGCGCAGGCCGTCGCCGATCAGGTTGATGGCAAAGACGGTGATCAGGATGGCGAGACCGGGGAAGGTCACCACCCACCAGGCGCGCAGGATGAACTCGCGCGCTTCGGCCAGCATCGTGCCCCATTCCGGCGTCGGCGGCTGCGCGCCCATGCCGAGGAAGCCGAGTGCGGCCGCCTCGAGGATGGCGTTGGAGAAGGACAGCGTCGCCTGCACGATCAAGGGCGCAATGCAGTTGGGCAGGATGGTGACCAGCATCAGCCTGAGATGGCTGGCGCCGGCGACCTTGGCGGAGATGACATATTCGCGGTTCTTTTCCGCCATCACCGCGGCGCGGGTGAGCCGGGCGAAGTGCGGCTGCAGCACGAAGGCGATGGCGATCATGGCATTGACGAGGCCAGGGCCAAGCACCGCGACCAGCACCAGCGCCAGGAGCAGCGACGGGAAGGCAAGGATGATGTCCATGATGCGCATGATCAGCGTGTCGACCCAGCCACGGCAGTAGCCGGCGAGCAGGCCGAGGATGACGCCGGAGATCAGCGCCGTGGTGACGACGACGAAGCCGATGGCGAGCGAGAAGCGCGAACCATAGATCAGGCGCGACAGCATATCGCGGCCGACGGCGTCGGTGCCGAGCAGGAACTGGGCATTGCCGCCCGCTTGCCAGGCCGGCGGCGTCAGGAAGAAGTCGCGGAACTGGTCGTCGGGCGAATGCGGGGCAAGCAGCGGCGCGAAGATGGCGATCAGGATCAGCAGCGCGAAGACGAACAGGCCGATCACCGCGCCCTTGTTGACGGAGAAGTAGTGCCAGAATTCCGCGAACATCTGCAGCCGGGCGTCCTGCGGCTTGACGACGGTCGCGGCTTCGATTGTGGCTGGGCCTTCGTTGGTCATGTCAATTCGCCCGTATACGCGGGTTGATGACGGCGTAGAGCACGTCGACGATAAGGTTCACCGACATGACGATGAGGGCGATCAAAAGCAACCCGCCCTGCACGGTGAAATAGTCGCGCTTGGAAATGGCGTCGATCATCCATTTGCCGATGCCGGGCCAGGAGAAGATGCTCTCGGTCAGGATGGCGCCGGTCAACAGCGTGCCGACCTGCAGGCCGATGGTGGTGACGACCGGGATCAGCGCATTGCGGAAGGCATGCAGGCCGATGACGCGGCGCGGCGCCAAGCCCTTGGCGCGCGCGGTGCGCACATAGTCCTCGCCCAGCACCTCGAGCATGGCCGATCGCGTCTGCCTGGCGATGACGGCCAGCGGTATGGTGCCGAGCACGATCGTGGGCAGGACGAGGTGCGACAGTGCCGAGCGGAATGCGCCCTTCTGCCCCGAGATCAGGGAATCGATGGTCATGAAGCCGGTGACCGGCTTGAAGAAATAGAGAAGGTCGATGCGGCCGGAAACCGGGGTCCAGTGCAGCGTGCCGGAGAACACGATGATCAGCAGCAGGCCCCACCAGAAGATCGGCATGGAATAGCCGGCAAGCGCGGTGCCCATGGTGAGCTGGTCGAACCAGGAGCCACGGCGGATCGCGGCGAAGATGCCTGCGGCGACGCCGAGCACGACGGCAAAGATCATGGCGAAGATGGCGAGCTCGACCGTTGCCGGGAACCGCACCAGGAAATCCTTGAGCACCGGCGTCTTGGTGGAAAACGAGGTGCCGAAATCGCCGCTGAGGATGTTGGTCAGGTAGGTCAGGTATTGTTGCCATATCGGCAGGTCGAAACCGAACTGATGCATCAGCGCCGTATGGCGTTCGGGCGACAGGCCGCGTTCGCCCGCGAGCACCAGCACTGGATCACCGGGCAGGATGCGCACGAAGCCGAAGGCGAGGATGGTTATCCCGATGAAGGTCGGGATGATGAGGGCGAGCTTACCGAGGATATAACGCAGCATGGCGGGCGAGTGGGGACGGCACCTTGCGGCGCCGCCCCCGTTTCGCGAACCTTATTCGGCGATATCGACGCCGTCGAAGCGGTGGATGCCGAGCGGATCCATCGCAAAGCCGGAGACGGTCTTCTGCATCGGCATGAACACCTTGGAGTGGGCGAGCGTCGCCCACGGTGCCTGCTCCTTGAAGATGACCTGTGCCTGTTCATAGAGCTTGGTGCGCTCGGCCTGGTCGGAAACCGTCTTGGCCTTGTTTATGAGCGCATCGAAGTCCTTGTTGCACCATTCCGCGCGGTTGTTCGAACCGACGGAAGCGCAGCTCAGGAGCACGCCGAGGAAGTTGTCCGGATCGCCATTGTCGCCGGTCCAGCCGACGATGACGGCGCCATCGTGATCGACCGCCGAAGCGCGCTTGAGGTATTCACCCCAATCGTAGCTGACGATGTTGACGGTGACGCCGACCTTGGCGAAATCGGCCTGGATCAGCTCGGCGGTGCGGCGCGCGTTCGGCATGTAGGGACGCGACACCGGCATGGCCCAGACGTTCATCTTGAGATCCTTGACGCCGGCTTCCTCAAGCAGCTTCTTGGCCGCATCCGGATCGTACGGATCGTCCTTCACGTCCTTGTTGTAAGACCACATGGTCGGCGGGATCGGGTTGACCGCCACCTGGCCAGCCCCCTGGAAGACCGCGTCGATGATGGCCTTCTTGTTGATGGCCATGTTGAGCGCCTTGCGGACGCGCACGTCGTCGAACGGCTTCTGCTGGGTGTTGTACATCAGCGCGCCGACATTGAGGCCTTCCTGCTCGTCGACCTTCAGGTTCGCATCGGCCTGGAGGCCGGCGATGTCGGCCGGTGCCGGATACGACATGATGTTGCACTCGCCGGCCTTGAGCTTCTGCGCGCGCACCGCCGGATCGGTGGTGATGGCGAAAACAAGGTCGTCGATCTTCTGCTTGCCGCCCCAATAGTCCGGGTTGGCCTTGTAGCGGATGGCGGCGTCGGTCTGATAGTCGACGAAGATGAACGGGCCGGTGCCGATCGGCTTCTGGTTGAACAGTTCAGGCGTCTTGTCGGCCTGCAGCTTGTCGGCATATTCCTTGGAGACGATCGAGGCGAAGTCCATGCCCAGCGTCGGAATGAAGGTGATCGCCGGTTCCTTGAGGGTGAACTTCACGGTCAGGTCGTCGACCTTCTCGACCTTGGTGATGTTGTCGCCGAACTGGTCATTGTAATACTGGTAGGCGATGCCCGGGATATACTGGAACCAGGGGCCGGTCTTGTCGACCTGGCGCTGGAACGAGAACACCACGTCGTCGGCGTTGAAGTCGCGCGTCGGGGTGAAATAGTCGGTGGCGGCGAACTTGACGCCCTTGCGCAGCTTGAACGTATATTCCTTGCCGTCGTCGGAGATCGTCCAGCTTTCAGCCAGCCCCGGCGAGGTCGTGGTCTGGCCGTGGTCGAATTCGACGAGGCGGTTGAAGACGGTGCGCGAGGACGCGTCGAACGTCTGGCCCGCGGTGTACGGCGCCGGGTCGAAACCCTCTGGCGATGCTTCCGCGCAATAAACCAGAGTTTTCGCGTTGGCCACGCCTCCCAGGACGCTTGCAGCCAGCAACGCGGCTGCAAAAGTCAGTTTCTTCTTCATTGAGCACTCCCTGATGTTCTTCCAAGCCCCTCTATCAGGCTCGCGAAGCGCGCATATAAGCACCGTTTTTCCGGCTTTGGAACACCCCGTTTGCTTACCCCGCGGGAAGCAGGAAAAAAATCCGCGATTTTGCTAAATGGCAGAAAAAATTAGCAGTTTTTCCCATTCACGCTATTATTAACCACCGCATTTTTTTATTGATCTGCCGTCTGGCGGTGTCGATGCCGCGGCCGCTTCCAGCCAATCCACGGCTTCAAAAGATGCGCGTTCCAGAGGTTACCGTGAGGAAAGATTTTCGACGGCAAATCTTTCGGCGCCTTGCCGTCGGGGCAAGACTTGCACCGCCGCCGATAGAGGCAATACATAGATAAAGAGGCTAGATGAACAGGCTGGCGGCAGCGGAGGACGTCTCCATCAATTTGGAGGTGGGCGCGGCACGGGCGACCAAGAAACAGTCGAACAGGAATTGCTAGGGAGGAATGGGTGGCAAAAGCATCGAAGACACCGGTGAAGGCGTCGGCCAAGGCAGTCTCGAAACCAGCCGCCGGCACCGAGGCCACGGCCAAAACCGCGGCCGAGAAGACCGCAGCCAAGCCCGCCGTGAAGGCCCCCGCGGCAAAAGCGGCCGCTGCCGCCAAGAGCGTCACCAAGCCGGCGGCGAAAGCCGCCCCGGCAAAGACTTCTCCGACAAAGGCCTCTGCCGCAAAGGCTTCTTCAGCAAAGGCTTCTCCAGCAAAGGCTCCTTCAGCAAAAACTGAGTCCAACAAGGCCGGGACGGCGAAGACTGCACCGCCGGCCAAGGCCGTCCCGGCATCGAAGCCGGCGCCGGGCAAGCGGCTGCCGAAAGCACTCACCGAACTTACCGCCGGCCTGCCGGAAAAACTATGGCTGAAGAGCTATCCGAAGAACATGCCGGCCGAAATCGGGGCCCTTCCCTACAACTCCATCGGCGACTTCCTCGTTGGCGCCTGCAAGCAGTTTGCCGGCCAGCCGGCCTTCACCTGCATGGGCAAGTCCATCACCTATGCGGAGCTCAAGCGGCTTTCGGCGGCTTTCGGCGCCTATCTGCAGTCGACGGGTTTGCAGAAGGGGGCACGCGTCGCGCTGATGATGCCGAATGTGCTGCAGTATCCGGTGGCGATGATGGCGGTGGTCCGCGCCGGCTACACGGTGGTGAACATCAATCCGCTCTACACGCCACGCGAACTGGAACATCAGCTCAAGGATTCCGGCGCGCAGGCCATCGTCATCCTGGAAAACTTCGCCAACACCTTGCAGGCGGTCGTTGCCAGGACCTCGGTCAAGCATGTCGTCGTCGCGGCCATGGGCGACATGCTCGGCGGCCTGAAGGGCACGATCGTCAATCTGGTCGTGCGCCGCGTCAAGAAAATGGTACCGGCCTGGTCGTTGCCCGGCTATGTCAAGTTCAACGCCGCCCTGAAGGCCGGCAGCGGCATGAATTTCAAGCCGGCCACGGTGGCCGCCAATGACGTCGCCTTCCTGCAATATACCGGCGGCACCACGGGAATCTCGAAAGGCGCTACCCTGCTGCACAGCAACGTGCTGGCCAATGTCGCGCAGAATTCGCTCTGGGTCGAGGACGCCTATACGATCAAGCCCAAACCCGCGCATCTCAACCTCATCTGCGCACTGCCGCTCTACCATATCTTCGCGCTGACCGTGAATGCGCTGATGGGCATGCAGATGGGCGGCCAGAATATACTGATCCCCAATCCGCGCGACATTCCGGGTTTCGTCAAGGAACTGGGAAAGTACCCGATCCATATATTCCCCGGTCTCAACACACTGTTCAACGCGCTGCTCAACAACGAGGATTTTCGCAAGCTCGACTTCAAGCCGCTGGTCCTGACGCTGGGCGGCGGCATGGCGGTGCAGAAGGGTGTCGCCGAGCGCTGGAAGGCGCTGACCGGCTGCCCGGTCTCGGAAGGCTATGGCCTGTCGGAGACCTCGCCGGTGGCTACGGCCAACAAATTCAGTTCCGGCGACTTCACCGGCACTATCGGCCTGCCGCTGCCCTCGACCGAAATCGCCATCCGCGACGATGACGGCAACAACGTCCCGCTGGGAGAAGTCGGCGAAATCTGCATCAGGGGACCGCAGGTGATGGCCGGCTACTGGAACCGGCCGGACGAGACCGCCAAGGTGATGACCAAGGACGGCTTCTTCAAGTCGGGCGACATGGGCTTCATGGACGAGCGCGGCTACACCAAGATCGTCGACCGCAAGAAGGACATGATCCTCGTCTCGGGTTTCAACGTCTATCCGACGGAACTCGAGGAGGTGGTGGCGATGCATCCGGGCGTGCTTGAGGTGGCGGCGATCGGCGTGCCGGACGAGCACTCGGGCGAAGTGCCGAAGCTGTTCATCGTCAAGAAGGATCCGGCCCTGACCGTGGAGACGATCACTGCCTTTTGCCGCGAGAACCTGACCGGCTACAAGCGGCCCAGATACATCGAGTTCAGGACCGAATTGCCGAAGACGCCGGTCGGCAAGATCCTTCGGCGGGCATTGCGCGAATAGGAACGATCTTGGATAATGATCGTGCCGGCGATAGAGGGCCGGATCATGGATTGCGCCTCGACCCGGCTGAGTTCATCAAGGCGAACATGCGCCTCGTACCGGTGCCCGCGCTTCCCGAAATCCGGTTTTACACGGCCCATCCCGGCAGCGGCTTGAGACGGCTCGTCGACCCTGAAAACGAAGGTGATACGGACGACGACGGGCCCGAATCGCAACCGCCCTACTGGGCTTACGCGTGGGCCGGCGGCGCCGTGCTGGCGCGCTACATCCTGGACAATCCGTCGACCGTGGCGGGCCGCCGCGTGCTCGACCTCGGGGCGGGATCGGGCATCGTCGGCATCGCCGCCGCGAAGGCCGGGGCGCGCGCGGTGATCGCCGCCGAGATCGACCGCAACGGCGTCGCCGCAATCGGGCTCAATGCGGCGGCGAACGGCGTCGCCATCGGCGTGGTCGGAGACGATGTCACCAAGGGTGCGCCACCGGCGGTCGACATGGTGCTCGCCGGCGATGTGTTCTACGGGCAGGACGTCGCCCGCCGCGTCATGCCTTTCCTCGACCGCTGCCTCGCCGCCGGCATCGAGGTGCTGGTCGGCGATCCGGGCCGGGCCTATCTGCCCCGCTCGCGGCTGCGCCTGGTCGCCGAATACAAGGTGCCGGATTTTGGCGACGCGAAGGGTGCGGCGACCAAACCGAGCAGCGTCTTTCGTTTCGAGGCCGGATCGGGCGGTTAGACGGTCTCCTTGACCCGCGCCGACAGGAAATCCGGCAGGTCGGCAACCGAATCCAGGATGACGTCGGCGATCTCGGCCAACGATTCGCGCGTGCCGGTGCCGGAGAGCACGCCCACCGCCAGGCCGCAGCCACCGGCCCGCGCCATTTCGAGATCGTGGCGGTTGTCGCCGACCATAGCGATCGCCGCCGGCTTCAGGCCGGTGAGATCGCAGAAGGCCTGGATCGTGTCGGGTGCAGGCTTGGGATTGGCCACCGCGTCGTAGCCATAGGCGGCATCGAAGAGTTGGGCGACGCCCAGCGTGACCAGCGTCTTTTCAGCACCGCTGGTCGAATCGTTGGTGGCGACACCGAGCCGGTAAGCTCTTTTGTGCAGTGCCGCCAGCGTGTCGACGATACCAGGCAGCGCCACCGCCATCGCCGAGCCCTGCATCGAGGTGATCTCGTTGAAGCGGGCGACGGCCAGCATCTGGTCCTCGTCGGACAGCCGCGGGAACCACAATTCGACGACGTCCATGTTGGTACCCGAGGCAAAGATTGAATCAGGCTTGAAGCGGCGGTTGGCGAAATCGAAGCCGGCCGCGGCAAGCAGCCTGTCGGCCTTCCAGCGATCGCCTTCGGCCGCGTCCATGGCCATGAAGTCGGCGACGCCAAGCCAGGTCGCGTTGAAGTCGACAAGCGTTCCGTCCTTGTCGAACAATATTCCCTTGATGTCGGCCAAACGCTTCACTCCGAACCACGCAATTGGTGGATATGTCCGACAAGGCCGGCGGTCGAGGCATCCCGCTTTGCGGCACTTTCCTTGCCTTCCACGACAGGCAGGAGGCCGGTGGCCAGTTCCTTGCCGAGCTCGACGCCCCATTGATCGAAGGAGTTGATGTTGAAGAGCGTTCCCTCGACGAAGACGCGGTGCTCGTAGAGCGCGATCAGCCGGCCCAGGGTGCGCGGATCGAGCTTGCGGTAGAGGATGGTCAGCGAGGGGCGGTTGCCCGAGAAGACGCGGTGCGGCGCGATGCGGTCGACGTCGGCGGGCTTCATGCCCTTGGCCAGCATCTGCGCGCGCGCCTCCTCCAGCGTGCGGCCCTTCATGAAGGCTTCCGACTGCGCCAGGCAATTGGCGAGCAGCAGGTCATGCTGATGCTTGAGATCGGGCTCGTGCCCGACGGCGGCGGCGAGGAATTCGACCGGGATGAAATCGGTGCCCTGGTGCAGCAGCTGGAAGAAGGCGTGCTGGCCGTTGGTGCCGGGCTCGCCCCAGACCAGCGGCCCAGTCGGCGTGGTCACCGCGGTGCCTTCGAGGGTGACGCTCTTGCCGTTCGATTCCATGTCGAGCTGCTGCAGATAGGCCGGCAGCCTGGACAGGCGCTGATCATAGGGGATGACGGCGCGGGCCGGGTATTTGCAGATCACCCGGTGCCACCAGCCCACCAACCCCAGCAGCGCCGGCAGGTTCTCGCGCAACGGCGCGGTGCGGAAGTGCTCGTCCATCTCGTGCGCGCCATCGAGGAAGGCGCGGAAATTCCGCGGACCGACCGCGATCATGACAGGCAGGCCGATCGCGCCCCAGACCGAATAGCGGCCGCCGACCCAGTCCCAGAAACCGAAGACGCGATCGGGCGCGATGCCGAACTTGGCGACCAGATCGAGCGCGGTCGAGACGGCGGCGAAATGCTTGCCGACCGCCTCCTTGCCGAGCGCTTTCTGCACCCAGTCGCGCGCCGTCTGCGCATTGGTCATCGTCTCGACGGTGGTGAAGGTCTTGGAGGCGATGATGAACAGCGTGGTTTCGGCGGACAGGCCCTTCAGCGTGTCATGGATATGGGCGCCATCGATGTTGGAGACATAATGCGCGCGCGGGCCGTCATGATAAGGGGCGAGCGCCAGGGTCACCATGGCCGGACCGAGATCCGAACCGCCGATGCCGATGTTGACGATGTCGGTGATCTTCTTGCCGGTGGCGCCGGCCGCCTTGCCGGAGCGGATCGCGTCGGCGAAGGCGCCCATCGCATCGAGCACGGCGATGACGTCCGCCTTGACGTCCTGGCCGTCGACCGTGACGCCCTTGCCGCTCAGGTTGCGCAGCGCCGTGTGCAGCACGGCGCGGTCCTCGGTGATGTTGATCTTCTTGCCGGCGAACATGGCTGCACGGCGACCTTCGAGATCGGCAGCCTTGGCGAGCTTTTCCAGCAAATCCATGGTGGTCGCGTCGACGGCGCATTTCGACCAGTCGAGCAACATGTCACCGTCGGTGGCGGAGAATGTCGCAAACCGCTGCGGATCGGCGGCGAAGGCCTGGCGCATGTCGCCCGGCGTTTCGGCGCGATGGTCGCGCAAGGCGGCGAGCTGTTTCTGGAAGGCTGACTCATCCACTGGCGGGAAACTCCTGGCGTTTTCGACGCACCATATCAGACCGGATGTTTCCGGCGCGTGTCGTCGCGCCACAACTATTGAGCCGAACTCGGTACGGTCAATACGCGGTTATGCCGCATCGCATCACGATGCGATGACAGAATGTGACATCGGCGCAGTCTGCAGCCGCCGATCTCGGCGGAAGGATCACTGGCATAAATCCCAAAGATCAGAAAAATTGATTGGCGCAACCCCTTGTGCCACCGTTACATTCGACTGGTCCAGCCAAACGAAAAAAGCTGGCCATCGAGGAACATTCCCCATGCCACAGCGCAACGACACGGCCATATGGTCCGGCCTGTTCCGGATTTCGGCCGAATCCGGCCAAACCCTCCAGGCACAGATCCGCCAGGCGATCGTGGCCGCCATCCTAGACCGGCAGATCGCCGCTTCGATGCCGCTCCCCTCGTGCCGGATCCTGGCCGAGAAACTCGGCGTGGCGCGCGGAACCGTGGTTCTGGCCTTCCAGCAGCTCGTCGACCAGGGGTTCCTGGTGGCGCGCGAGCGTCGCGGCCATTTCGTCAATCCAGACGTGCTGGCGACACCCGCCAAGCCGCACCAGAAGGCGCCTGACCAGGCCAACGAGATCGACTGGAAGGCACGCCGGCAGATCGCGGCAAGCGACATGCCGCCGCCGGCCAAGCACGAGAACTGGATCAAGTCGTCCTACCCGTTCGTCTACGGCCAGTTCGACCCGGCGCTGTTCCCGACCGCCGAGTGGCGCGAGTGCAACCGCATGGCGCTGGCGGTGCTGGAAATCCGCAACTGGGCGTCCGACATGGTCGATCGCGACGATCCGCTGTTGATCGAGCAGATCCAGGCGCGGCTCCTGCCCCGGCGCGGAATCTTCGCCAATCCCGACGAGATCATCGTGACGCTGGGCGCCCAGAACGCGCTCTACATGCTGGCGACACTTTTGATGACCAAGGGTTCCAAGGTGGCGATGGAAGATCCCGGCTACCCCGACGCCCGCTCGATCTTCCGGCTTGCGGGCGCCGACATCCAGCCGGTGCCGGTCGACCAGTCCGGCATCGTAACCTCTTCGATCCCCAATGATTCCGGCTTTGTCTTCGTCACGCCCAGCCATCATTGCCCGACCATGGTGCCCTTGTCGGCCGAGCGGCGGCAGGATCTTTTGGCGCGTGCCAACCGGCACAACCAGATCATCATCGAAGACGGCTATGACAGCCAGCTTCTCGACGAGGCGCCGCAGCAGGCGCTGAAGAGTCTCGATCGCTCCGGCCGCGTCATCTATGTCGGATCGATGTCGAAGACGCTGGCTCCGGGCTTGCGGCTTGGCTACATCGTGGCGTCGGCTGGACTGATCGCGGAGCTCAGGGCCCTGCGCCGCTTCATGCTGCGTCACCCGCCGGCAAACAACCAGCGCGCCGTGGCACTCTTCCTGTCGCTCGGGCATCACGAAGCGCTGGTGCGGCGGCTGTCGAGCGCCTTCGACGAACGGCGCAAGCGCCTGGTCCATGCGATTTCCGCCTTCCTGCCGGAATGGCGTTCGACCGACTCGGCCGGCGGCACCTCTCTGTGGCTCGAAGGGCCACGCGGCACCGATTCGCGTGGACTGGCCGAGGCCGCGGCCTCGCGCAGTGTCATCATAGAGCCTGGCGACCGGTTCTTCGACCGCACGGAAAAGCCTTCGCGTTTCATGCGCTTGGGCATTTCCTCGATCGCGCTGCAGCACATCGAGCCCGGCATTCGCGAGCTCGCCACCGCGGCCGGACGAAGGCCGGCAGCGGCCTGATCCACTCCCCGATTCCCTTGACCGGAGCCGCACGACAGCGACTCCGGCTCCTTTAGCTCTGGCACATGCAACCAGACCGGCTGGCTCATAGTCTGTGCCAATGCCGGCGGCATAGTCGTGGCACAAAGGGGAAGAAGCAGCCGATGGTGGACCAACCGCCGCCCTGTTTCCGAGAAAAGGTGGAGTGCCTCCATGTCAGTGGTTATTGAAAAGCAGGAAGCGGCGGACCAGCGTTCGCGCCGCTCCGGCGGGCGCGAAGCGCGCCGCGCCATGCGGGCAGCGCCGTTGGCCGACGACATCAAGCCGGTGCGCGCCGGCCTTGAGGGCGGCAGCTACGGACCACTGGCGGGGAATGACCAGGAGCGCATCCATGAAGCGGTGCTGACGCTGCTGGAGACGGTCGGCTTTGCCAATGCCATCCCTTCCTGCATCGAGGCGCTGACCAAGGTCGGCGCCACCTATGGCGACGATGGCCGCATTCGTTTTCCACGCGCGCTGGTGCTCGACACGATCAGACAAGCCGCCCGGAATTTCACCTTGCACGGCCAGGACCCCAAACACGATATGGTGATCCAGGGCAAGCGCGTGCATTACGGCACGGCCGGAGCCGCGGTCCACCTGGTCGATGTCGAGAAGCGCGAATACCGCGAATCGCTGCTGCAGGACATCTATGACGCCGCCCGCATCGTCGAGGGGCTCGACAACATTCATTTCTTCCAGCGGCCGATGGTGCCGCGCGACATTCCCGATCCGCTCGAAATGGACTTCAACACGCTCTACGCCTGCGTGATGGGCACGTCCAAGCATGTCGGCACCTCGTTCACGGTGCGCGAGAACGTGCAGCCGGCGCTCGAAATGCTCTATGCCATCGCCGGCGGCGAGGAGAATTTCCGCGCCAGACCGTTCGTGTCGAACTCGAACTGCTTCGTCGTGCCGCCGATGAAGTTCGCCGAGGACGCCTGCGGCGTGCTCGAAGCCTGCGTCGATGGCGGCATCCCGATCCTGTTGCTGTCGGCTGGACAGGCCGGCGCGACCGCGCCGGCGGCGATTGCCGGCGCCGTCGTGCAAGCCGTGGCCGAAGTGCTGGCCGGTCTCGTCTATGTCAACGCCCTGAAGCCGGGACATCCGGCGATCTTCGGCACCTGGCCGTTCGTGTCCGATCTGCGCACCGGCGCCATGTCCGGCGGCTCGGCCGAACAGGCGGTGCTGACGGCAGCCTGCGCGCAGATGGCACAGTTCTACGATCTGCCGGGTGGTTCGGCCGCCGGCATGACGGATTCGAAACTGCCCGACATCCAGTCCGGCTACGAGAAGGGCATCACCGATGTGATGGCCGGCCTTGCCGGGCTCAACCTGGTCTATGAATCGGCGGGCATGCATGCCTCGCTGCTCGGCTTCTGCCTGGAAAGCCTGATCATCGACAACGACATGCTCGGCCACTGCCTGCGCTGCGTGCGCGGCATCGAGGTGACGGACGAGGCGCTGTCGATCGACACCATCGCCGATGTCTGCCTGAGGGGGCCTGGCCACTATCTCGGCAACGAGCAGACGCTGCGGCTGATGCAGACGGAATATTTCTATCCCGCCGTCGGCGACCGGTTTTCGCCGAAGGAATGGAACGAGAAGGGCCGGCCCGACATCCTGCAGCGCGCGATCATCGAGAAGAAGCGCGTCCTTGCCGAACGTTTCCCGCGCCACGTGCCGAAGCTGCTCGACGACAAATTGCGCGCCCGTTTCGGCGGGATGATCAAGCTGCCGCGTGCCAATATGGGCGGGTAGCGCCGCTTCTCGTCAAGGCTTCAATCTGTGCCGAGCCCGTAGCGTTCTACGACCTCGGCATCGATCAGCTTGGCGTGCAGCGCCATCAGCACGATCCGCGCGTCGAAACTGTCGCCGGCCTCGACCGCGGCCTCGATCCGGTGCTCCGCTTCCTGGCGCTGCTGCAGGCCTTGGGACCGCTCGAACGCCTCCGGCCCGGCAATGCAATAGCTGAACAGGCGCGCGACTTGCGGATAGGCCTGCGGCGGCGGCTCGCCGGGCCAGTGGTCCTTCATCAGATTGACGATGGTGAGTTTTACGCCCTCGGGCACAATGGCGGGATGCAGGTCGGCGCCGCGCAAGGCCGTGTCGAGTTGCCTCAGATCGCCCGAGCGGCCGAACATTCCGAGGAAGCCGAGGGAAGAGCGCCGTCCCGCCATGATGGTCCAATCCGTTTCCAACCAGTTAGGTGGTTCGCAAGCGGATTACAAAGGCAGCGGAACCTAAAGCGCGCCGCGCGCTTTGGTCTTTGTTTTGATGCATGTCGTTCTCCCAAAACCGAGTCACTTTTGGGCGACATGCATTAGCCGCTTACCGCCAACAACAGGACACCAGCCAGAGCCGATCCGGCGAGCGTCGGCAGCATGCCGATCTTCAGCTTCAGGATGGCGATCATGGCGGCCAGGGAAAGCAGCGCCGCGCGCCAGTCGATCGACGAGAGCACCGGCACATTCATGCCTGGGCCTATCGTGTGAACCTCACGAAAAACGACGTGCAAGGCAAACCACAAAGCAAGATTCATGATGACGCCGACGACGGCGGCGGTGATCGCGCCCAATGCGGCCGACAAGGCCTTGTTGCCGCGCAGGGCTTCGATGTAGGGCGCACCGAGGAATATCCAGAAGAAGCAGGGCGTGAACGTCACCCACAGCGTGAGCAGTGCCCCGAGCGACCCGGCAAGCAATGGGTCCAGCCCCCCGGGATGGCGGAACGCGGCGATGAAGCCGACAAACTGCAGCACCAGGATGAGCGGGCCTGGCGTGGTCTCGGCAAGCCCGAGACCATCGACCATTTCACCGGGGGCAAGCCAGCCGAAGGACTGGACGGCAGCCTGCGCGACATAGGCAAGCACCGCATAGGCGCCGCCGAAGGTGACGACCGCCATCAAGCTGAAAAATCGGCCTATCTCGGTCCAGACGCTCGCGGAGCCGGTGAACCACCAGATCGCAAGGACAGGTCCGAGCCAGATCGGCAGCCAGATGGCGACAGTGCGCGGCGCATGCCATTTGGTCGGCGTGACATGGGCCAGTTCGCCGCGCTCGAACATCAGGTCGACCGCGCCCTTGATATCGTCAATGTCGCCCTTGCCATGGGTGGAGCCGGAAAACAGGCCTGGAACAACGCGGTCTCCCAGCCATCCTGTCAGGCCCGCGAGCAGGACGATGAGCGGGAACGGCACATTCAACGCATAGATGGCGATGAAAGCCGCGACCGCGATCGACACCATGACCGGGTTTTTCAGGGCACGCCGTCCGATCCGGATCACCGCCTGGACGACAATGGCCAGCACCGCCGCCTTCACCCCGAAAAACAGCGCCTCGACGAGCGGCACGTCGCCATAGAGTGCGTAGAGAACGCTCAGGGCCAGCATGACGAGCGCGCCCGGCGCGACAAACAGCACGCCGGCGACGAGGCCGCCGATCGTCCTGTGCAGCAGCCAGCCGATATAGATGGCGAGTTGCTGTGCTTCCGGGCCAGGCAGCAGCATGCAGTAGTTCAGCGCATGCAGGAAACGCTGTTCACCGATCCAGCGCCGCTCCTCGACCAGTTCCTTGTGCATCAAGGCGATCTGCCCGGCCGGCCCGCCGAAGCTGAGCAGTCCGATTTTCGCCCAGAGCCTCATGGCTTCGGCAAAGGTCGGTGCGGCCGGCACTTCGACATTTACCCCGGCATCCTGCGGCACAAGAGCACTCATGCTGGTTTACCCCCAGCTGTCCCAGGCCAATTGTGGGTTTCTTCGGTGGCGTCGCGACACCAGCGGAAGAACGCGTCGTAGAGCAGCATGCCTGCTTCCAACTGTTCCAAATCGTCGCGATACATCCGCGACAGGCCGAGCGATGCCGCCAGAAAACCGGCGGCCTGGGGCACCAGATCGAGGCTTGCCGTGTCGGCGGCGCGTACGATCAGGGCAAGCCGATCGAGCGCCTCGGATTCCAGCCCGAACTCCTCGATCATCGTGTCGAAGGTGCAGCGATCGCCGCGATGGCTCCAGAACACATTGTCGATGTCGAAAGGCACGGCCTGAAAGCGGTCGGCGACAGCAGGCACTTCGGCTGCCTCGACGAACAGGAAGATCGCGTGAGGATCGACGAAACGCCGGATCAGCCAGGGGCAAGCGATGCGGTCGACCTTCGGGCGGGATCGCGTCACCCACACCGTGCGGCCTTTTTCGTCGCGTGGCGGTAATTTTTCGCTGCGGACCAAAAGCCCCTTCGCGTCACGCCAGGCTTCGAAGCCGCCTTCGAGGGATTCAGCGGAAATTCCCTCATGCCGCAGCCATGCGGCCACGCCTTGCGAGAGTTTTTGACCTTTCTGACAGACGACCGAGACTTGGTTGCCGGCAAATTCGGAAGCCCAGGTCGAAACGGTTTTGAAATTGCGTCGGCCTGAGGCCGGCAGCAGGCGCTGATCGGCGTCGAAATCCTCATCGATGCGGACATCGATGATTACGGGTGCACCCGGCAGACCGACCAGACGGGACAGTTGCGATACGGTGATAGCGGTTGTTGACGGCATGGCGTCCACCTCCTGATAGAGAAGCTTGGACGCGAACGTTGGGCTGACGCCTCACGGGGTCGTCGCGATGCACCCCTTGCCATGACAGTGGATTTGTCCGGCCCGCTTGTCAAGGATCGCGCACGGTCTCGACCCGCCGGCGGCGCACGCCAAACGAAACACGGCCGGCGACCTGGGTGACCAGGCCGCCAGCCGTCGATCCAATACCCGCGATTGTCGCCAGGAATAATCTATGACTATCCCTTGGAATAATCGATGATTGCCCCTGGAGCGATCAGTGGTTGTCCCTGGAGCAATCAGTGATTGTCCCTGGGCACGCCGCTGGTGTGCGCGACATCCTGGTATTTCACCGCCGGCTTCAGCACCATTCCCTCGGAGAACTGGTCGACCATGCCGCGCTGGATCTCCTGCCACGGCGTCTGGTGCTTGGGATAGTGATAGCCGCCATTGTTCTGCAGTTCGGCGCGGCGCCGCGTGATCTCGTCATCGGTGACCAGGATATCGGCGGTGCCCTTCCTGAGATCGATGCGGACGCGGTCGCCTGTCTTGAGCAGCGCCAGGCCGCCGCCGATCGCGGCTTCGGGCGAGGCATTCAGGATCGACGGCGAGCCCGACGTGCCCGACTGGCGGCCGTCACCGATGCAGGCGAGTGCGTGGATGCCCTTCTTGATGAGGTAGGCCGGCGGCTGCATGTTGACCACCTCGGCGCCACCGGGATAGCCGACAGGGCCGGCGCCGCGCATGAACAGGATGGTGTGCTCGTCGATGCCTTGCGCCGGATCGTCGATGCGGGCGTGGTAATCCTCGGGGCCGTCGAAGACCATGGCGTTGCCTTCGAAGGCTTCGGGATCCTTGGGATTGGACAGATAGCGCTCGCGGAATTCGGGCGAGATGCCGCTGGTCTTCATGATCGCCGAATCGAACAGATTGCCCCTGAGGTTGATGAAGCCGGCATTGGCCTTCAGCGGCTTGTCGACGCTGCGAATGACTTCGGCATTCTCGTTGGCGACCCCCTTGCAATTGTCGCCGATCGACTTGCCGTTGACGGTCAGCGCATCGGGATGCGGCAATAGCCCGCCCTTCATCAGTTCGGCCACCACCGCCGGCACGCCGCCGGCGTGATGGTAATCCTCGCCGAGATACTCGCCCGTCGGCTGCAGATTGACGATGAGCGGCACCTTGAGGCCGATCTTCTGCCAGTCGTCATTGTCGAGCGGCACGCCGAGATGGCGGGCAATCGCATTGAGGTGGATCGGCGCGTTGGTCGAGCCGCCGATCGCCGAATTGACGACGATGGCGTTCTCGAAGGCCTTGCGGGTCATGATGTCGGACGGCTTCAGGTCTTCATGCACCATCTCGACGATGCGCTTGCCGGTCTCGTAAGAAATCTGGCCGCGCTCGCGATAGGGCGCCGGGATGGCGGCCGAGCCCGGGAGTTGCATGCCGAGTGCCTCGGCCAACGAATTCATCGTCGTGGCAGTGCCCATGGTGTTGCAATAGCCGGTGGACGGCGCCGAGGAGGCGACGATGTCCATGAACTCGTCATAGTCGATCTCGCCGGCCGACAGGCGCTCACGCGATTCCCAGACGATGGTGCCGGAGCCGGTGCGCTTGCCCTTGTGCCAGCCATTGAGCATCGGGCCGACCGACAGCGCGATGGCCGGAATGTTGACGGTGGCCGCCGCCATCAACAGCGCCGGCGTCGTCTTGTCGCAGCCGATGGTCAGCACGACACCGTCGAGCGGATAGCCGTAGAGCACCTCGACAAGGCTGAGATAGGCGAGATTGCGGTCGAGTGCCGCGGTCGGGCGCTTGCCCGTTTCCTGGATCGGATGGCAGGGAAATTCGAACGGAATGCCGCCCATCGAGACGATGCCTTCGCGCACACGCTTGGCGAGCTCGATGTGGTGCCGGTTGCAAGGCGAAAGGTCCGAGCCGGTCTGGGCGATGCCGATCAGCGGCTTGCCCGACATCAATTCGGCGCGCGTCAGCCCGTAATTCAGGTAGCGCTCGAGATAGAGCGCCGTCATTCCCGGATTGTCAGGGTTGTCGAACCACTCTTGCGAGCGAAACTTTTTCTTCTTCGTGGGGGCGCCAGCCATCATGGTCTCCGTATTTGTATGACAAATCGATATGACAACGCGCGGATGCAGGCAAGGGGCACGCGTGATCTGAACCCGCACTTTGGTGCGATAGACATGTATCGACCCGCACGCTACGACCAATCCGACATCGGTGATCCGGGAGGTTTTGATGGCTTTGGTGATCGAAGGCGAGGAACGTATCGCCGCACCCATACAGAAAGTATGGGAAGCTTTGAACGATCCGGCGGTGCTCAAGGAGAGCATTCCCGGCTGCCAGAGCCTGGAGATGAAGTCGCCGACCGAGATGGCGGCGACGGTCGTCCTGAAAATCGGACCGATCAAGGCGACCTTCAATGGCGAGGTGACGCTGAAAAACCTCAAGCCGCCGCATGCCTACACCATCCAGGGCGAAGGCAAGGGCGGCATTGCCGGCTTTGCCAAGGGCGGCGCCGACGTGACGCTGACACCGGATGGGCCGGATGCCACCGTCCTGAAATACGCAGCCAAGGCCGATGTCGGCGGCAAGATCGCCCAGCTTGGCAGCCGGCTGATCGAGTCGACCTCGAAGAAGCTGGCCGGACAATTCTTTTCGACATTCGGCGAGAAGGTGGGCGGCTAGGCCCTCCCCCTTGAGAATCACTCGAAGACGATGTTCGGCACCGCCGCTTCGGCGGCGCCACGCTCCTCGTTGACCCGATCCCAGACCTTCGAAGCAATATCGCGATAAATTTTCGCCTCGGCGCTGTCGGGCTTCGACGCCACGACCGGCGAACCTTCGTCCGAGCTTTCGCGAATGCCCATCTCCAGCGGCACTTCGCCGAGGAAGGTGACGCCGAGGCGCTCGGCCTCGCGGCGTGCGCCGCCATGGCCAAAGATGTCGTAGCGCTTGCCGGTGTCGGGCGCCAGGAAGTAGCTCATGTTCTCGACGATGCCGAGCAGCGGCACGTCAACCTTCCTGAACATATTCAGCCCCTTGCGGGCATCGATCAGCGCCAGGTCCTGCGGCGTCGAGACGATGACAGCACCGGCCAGCGGCACCTGCTGGGCCATGGTCAGTTGGGCGTCGCCGGTGCCTGGAGGCATGTCGACGACAAGCACGTCGAGCCGCCCCCATTCGACCTCGCGCAGCATCTGCGTCAGCGCCGACATCACCATCGGGCCGCGCCAGATCATCGGTGTCTCCTCGTCGACGAGGAAACCCATCGACATCACCTTCAGCCCATAATTCTCCATCGGCTTCAGGATCTTGCCGTCGACCGTCTGCGGCCGGCCGTGAATGTTGAGCAGCCTGGGCATTGACGGACCGTAGATGTCGGCATCGAGCACGCCGACGCGCAGGCCATTGGCGGCAAGGCCAAGCGCGATGTTGACGGCGGTGGTCGACTTGCCGACACCGCCCTTGCCAGAAGCAACGGCGATGATCGCCTCGATGCCGGGCACGCCGCGCTTGCCATGGCTGTGCGAGGCGGGAGCCTGTGGGGCGGCGCGCGGTGAGGCAGCTGGGGGCGGAGCCGATGGTGCCGGCCTGGCAGCGGGACGCGCCGGAACCGGCGCCTCCATGCCGCCGCCCTTCTTTTCGGCCGTCAGCGCGACGACGGCGCCGGCGACGCCGGGGATTGCCTTGACGACACGCTCCGCGGCGGCGCGCAACGGCTCCATCTCCTGCGCCCTGGCGGCGGGAACCGTGATCGAGAAGAACACTTTTGCGTCGGCGATGAATATCTCGGAGACCATGCCGAGATCGACGATATTGCTGGTGAAGTCAGGCCCATTGACCGTCTTCAGGCGCTCGGTGACGATTTCCTTGGTAACGGACATGATCTTTTCCTCGGCGTTCGGCCCCTCAGATAGTGTAGTTTTCGGGCAGAACCAAGCAGCCGCCTCGACGCACCCCTTGACGTCCCCTTGGCTGATGCGAACGAGAGCCGCGGTGGACAAAAGTCGCCAAGCATGGCGCCCGACCTATTTCAATGGGGATGAGGGAAGACAATCAGGGAAGGATACGATCATGCTCGAAAACAGCAACGCCACGGCCAACATCGCGGTGAAGGACCTGGCGAGAGCAAAGGCCTTTTATGAGGGAACCCTGGGCCTCAAACAGGTCGACGACATGGGTGGCGAACTGATCGTCTACAAAAGCGGCGACACGTTCATCAATGTCTATCATTCACAATTTGCCGGGACCAACAAGGCGACGGCGGTGACCTGGACGGTCGGCGATCAGATCGAGACTGTCGTCAAATCGTTGAAATCGAAAGGCGTTGCCTTCGAACACTACGAAATGCCCGGGCTGACGATCGAGGGCGACGTCCATGTCGGCCAGGGCATGAAGGTCGCCTGGTTCAAGGATCCGGACGGCAACATCCTCAATCTTGTGAGCCAGTAGACCGCATCACGATTGGCGGGGGCTCCGCGCGCCGCGATATTGCCTCAACCCGCCAGGTTGACGGCAAAATAAGTAAGAGCCGAAATCGCCGCCGTCGCCGGCAAGGTGACAATCCAGGCGATGACGATGTTGCCGGCAAGGCCCCAGCGCACCGCCGAGACGCGGCGGGCGGCGCCGACGCCGATGATGGCACCGGTGATCGTATGCGTGGTCGATACGGGAATGCCGAGCCAGGTGGCGGCGAACAGCGTAATGGCACCGCCGGTCTCGGCGCAGAAACCCTGCATCGGATTCAACCGGGTGATCTTCGAGCCCATCGTATGGACGATACGCCAGCCGCCGAACAGTGTGCCTAGCGCCAGCGCCGACTGGCAGGTAAGGACGACCCACAGCGGCACGTAGAATTTCTCGCCGAGCATGCCTTGCGAATAGAGCAGCACTGCGATGATGCCCATGGTCTTCTGGGCATCGTTGCCGCCATGTCCGAGCGAATAGAGCGAGGCGGAAAAGAACTGCAGCACGCGGAAGGTGCTGTCGACGGCAAACGGTGTCTGGCGCACGAACAGCCACGAAACCACGAGGATCAGGACGAGCGCCAGGACAAAACCCGTCGCCGGCGACAGGACGATCGCGGCGACCGTCTTGCCGAGCCCCGACCAGACGATGGCGCCGACGCCCGCCTTTGCAACGCCGGCGCCGACCAGCCCGCCGATCAGCGCGTGCGAGCTGCTCGATGGGATGCCGGCGACCCAGGTGACGATGTTCCAGACGATGGCGCCGACGAGGGCCGAGAAGATCACCGCCGGCGTGACGATGCTGACGTCGACGATGCCCTTGCCCACGGTTTCGGCGACATGGAGGCCGAAGAACATGAAGGCGATGAAATTGAAGAAGGCCGCCCAGAACACCGCATAATGCGGCCGCAGCACGCGCGTGGAGACGATCGTGGCGATGGAGTTGGCCGCGTCGTGCAGGCCGTTGAGAAAATCGAAGAACAGCGCGACGGCGACAAGGCCGGCCAGCAGGGGAAAGGCTATGGTGGCTTCCATTGCCTAGACGTTCTCGATGACGATGCCGCTGATCTCGTTGGCGACGTCCTCGAAACGGTCGACCACCTTCTCGAGCTGGCCATAGATCTCGCTGCCGATCAGATAGGCCATAGGGTCGCTGCTGCCGTGTTTCCTGAACAGGTCTTTCAGCCCCTGCTCATGCAGATCATCGGCCCGGCTTTCGACGCGCATGACTTCTTCGGCGATGGCGTTGAGGCGCACCGTGTGCGTACCGACCTTGGCGAGCAGCGGGATCGCCTCGGCCACCAGCTTGGCGGCAGCGACGATGACGCCGCCCATCTCCTGCATCAGCGGGTCGAATTCCTTTTTTTCGAACAGTCTTACCGTCTTGACCGTCTTGTGCATCATGTCGATGGCATCATCCATCGACTGGATCAGGTCCTTGATGTCGCCGCGATCGAAAGGCGTGATGAAGGAGCGCCGCACGGCAAGCAGGACTTCGGCGGTGATGTGGTCGGCCTCGTCCTCGAGATCGACGATCTTCTGGCACCAGCGATCGACATCCTTGCCCTGGAGGAGGAGCTGCAGCGCTTCCGCGCCGCCGACCACCGTGCGGGAATGCCGCTCGAACAGATCAAAGAAGCGATCTTCGCGCGGCAGCAGCTTGCGGAACCAGCCCAGCATGTCAGTCTCCCATCGCGGCCGGTTCACGACCGTTTTACTGACATAGCGCCGCACAGCGCCGTGGGGAACCGTAAGCCGGCTGAAAAGATGTGGATGCGGGGCGTTATGCATATCGCTTGCGGCAAAGGACAAATTGCCCGAGCCTGTGCGACGACCGGAAGGATGGCATGATCGACAAACTCGAATTCTTCATCGCGCTGGCCAAGGAAGAGCATTTCGGCCGGGCGGCGGAAGTGTGCGGCGTTACCCAGCCGACGCTTTCGGCCGGGATCAAGCAACTGGAAGGCCAGCTCGGCGTCATGCTGGTGCTGCGCGGCTCGCGCTTCCAGGGCCTGACGCCGGAAGGCAAGCAGGTGCTGGTTTGGGCGCGGCGCATCGTTGGCGACTCAAGGACCATGCGCGAGGAAATGCGCGCGGCGCGCCACGGCCTTGCCGGCCGCATCCGCATCGCCGCCGTCCCGACGGCGCTGGCCATGGTGGCGCGGCTGACGACGCCGTTCCGCGAAAAGCATCCCGGCGTCACTTTTTCCGTCCTGTCGCGGACCTCGATCGAGGTGCTGACGCTGCTCGGCAATTTCGATGTCGATGCCGGCATCACCTATCTCGACAACGAACCCCTGGGGCGAGTGACCAGCGTGCCACTCTATGACGAGCGCTACCAGCTGATCACGGCGGTCGGAAATCCCTATTCCGACCGCGACAAAGTGACGTGGGCCGAGATCAGCCATCTGCCACTCTGCCTGCTGACGCCGGACATGCAGAACCGGCGCATCATCGACCAGCATCTGGCGGAAGCCGGCGTGCAGGTGCGGCCGACGCTGGAATCCAACTCGATGATCGTCTTGTTCTCGCACATCCGGACCGGCAAATGGTCATCGATCATGCCACTCAACCTCGCGGAAACATTCGGCTTTTCGGAGCCGATCCGGGCCATTCCGATCGTCGAACCGGATGCCAGCCATACCGTCGGGCTGGTGGCGGCGCCGCGCGAGCCGCACACGCCGCTGGTGCAGGCGCTGCTGGACGAGGCGATGGCGCTGGCAGACGATTTCCGCGCCCATCGCTAGGCTAGGAATGCCCTGAGAAGACGCTTGATAGAAATTTTCTATCGAACGACGAAACCGCTTTATTGATTTCGGAGGTTTCCTCTGATTTCTTAAGCACTTAGCGATATTGCGCCCTATGCATGTCGTTGCCCCGACACCGCTTCGCATTTTTGGGCGACATGCATAGGGAAAGCCACGACCAGGGAGGGCGCTGCATGACGATGCAGCCTGCAAGTACCGAAATTGCATCGCGCACGGCCGCGATCGTCCAGGAGTTGAAAGGCCTCGAAGGCCCGCTGCTGCCGATCCTGCACGGCATCCAGGAGGAATTCGGCCATGTGCCGCATGACGTGCTGCCCGTCATCGCCGACGGGCTGAACCTCTCCAGGGCGGAGGTGCATGGCGTCGTGACCTTCTATCATGATTTCCGTGCCCGGCCGGCCGGCCGCCATGTGATCAAGCTTTGCCAGGCGGAAGCCTGCCAGTCGATGGGCTCGGATGCGGTCGCCGCCAAGGTCAAGCAACTGCTCGGCATCGATTTCCATGAGACCACCCGCGACGGATCGGTTACGCTCGAGCCCGTCTATTGCCTCGGGCTTTGCGCCTGTTCGCCTTCGGCAATGCTCGACGGCGAGGTGATAGGACGGCTTGACGACGACAAGATCGACGAGATCGTCGCCGAGGTGCGCTCATGATCCCCCGCATCTACATCCCCGGCGATTCCGGCGCGCTGGCGCTGGGCGCCGAAAAGGTCGCCAAGGCGGTCCGCGCGGAGCTCGCCGAACGCGGCATCGAGGCCAAGATCGTGCGCAACGGCTCGCGCGGCGCCTATTTCCTCGAACCGATGGTCGAGGTCGCGACCGCCAACGGCCGCGTCGCCTACGGTCCCGTAAAGGCTTCCGACGTCAAGAGCCTATTCGACGGCGGCTTCCTTACCGGCGGCCATCACAAACGCTGGCTGGGCGCGCCGGACAAGATCCCCTTCCTGGCCAAGCAGACCAGGCTGACCTTCGCGCGCTGCGGCATCAACGACCCGTTGTCGCTCGACGCCTATAAATCGCTCGGCGGACTGAAGGGCCTGCAGAACGCGGTGGCCATGGCGCCCGCCGAAATCGTCAAACAGGTGACGGAGTCCGGCCTGCGCGGCCGCGGCGGCGCCGGCTTCCCGACCGGCATCAAGTGGAAGACGGTGCTGGATACGACGGGTGACCGCAAATACATCGTCTGCAACGCCGACGAGGGCGACAGCGCCACATTCGCCGACCGCATGATCATGGAAGGCGACCCCTTCGTGCTGATCGAAGGCATGGCGATCGCCGGTATCGCCACCGGCGCGACCAAGGGTTTCGTCTATATCCGCTCGGAATATCCGCATGCGGTGGCTGTCATGAACAAGGCCGTCGAGGTTGCCCGCAAGGCCGGCGTGCTCGGCGTCAACGTGCTGGGCTCGCCCAACGCCTTCGACATGGAGATCCGTGTCGGCGCCGGCGCCTATGTCTGCGGTGAGGAAACCTCGCTCTTGAACAGCCTCGAAGGCAAGCGTGGCGTGGTGCGCGCCAAGCCGCCGCTGCCGGCCATCCAGGGCCTGTTCGGCAAGCCGACGGTGATCAACAACGTCATCTCGCTGGCTTCCGTCCCCGTTATCATGGACAAGGGCGCCGCCTTCTACAAGGATTTCGGCATGGGCCGCTCGCGCGGCACGATCCCGATCCAGATCGCCGGCAACGTCAAGCATGGCGGCTTGTTCGAAACCGCCTTCGGCCTCACCTTGGGCGAGATCGTCGACGATATTGGCGGCGGCACGGCCACCGGCCGGCCGGTGAAGGCCGTGCAGGTCGGCGGGCCGCTCGGCGCCTATTTCCCGCGCGCGATGTTCGACACGCCATTCGATTACGAAGAATTCGCCAAGCGTGACGGGCTGATCGGCCATGCCGGCATCACCGTGTTCGACGACACCGCCGATATGCTTAAGCAGGCGCGCTTCGCCATGGAGTTCTGCGCCATCGAAAGCTGCGGCAAGTGCACCCCTTGCCGCATCGGCTCGACGCGCGGGGTGGAGACCATCGACAGGCTCGCCGCCGGCATCGAACCGGAAAGGAATCTCGCTCTGGTCACCGACCTCTGCAACACGATGAAGTTCGGATCGCTCTGCGCGCTGGGCGGCTTCACGCCCTACCCGGTGATGAGTTCGATCACCCATTTCCCCGAGGATTTCAAGCCGGCGCCCGCGCGCGTGGCTGCTGAATAGGAGCTGGCAGATGAACATCAAGGCCGACTTCCCGACACTCATCGAAGAACTCGATTACGGAACCCCGGAATCGAAGGCGCAAAAGCAGGTCACGCTGACCGTCGACGGTCGCAGCATCAGCGTGCCGGAAGGCACGTCGATCATGCGTGCGGCGATGGAAGGCGGGGTCGAGATCCCGAAACTCTGTGCCACCGACATGCTGGACTCGTTCGGCTCCTGCCGCGTCTGCCTAGTCGAGATCGAAGGGCGCGGCGGCACGCCGGCGTCCTGCACGACGCCGGTCGGCGAAGGCATGGTGGTCAAGACGCAGTCCGAGCGGCTGGACGCCATTCGCCGCGGCGTCATGGAACTCTATGTCTCCGACCATCCGACCGGCTGGAACGAGAAGGCCGGAACCGGCGCCAGTGAGTTCGACGCGGTGGCGAAGTCGGTCGGCCTGGCCGAGAACCGCTACGGCGTCGAGGGCCGCAATCACGTCAAGCAGGAAGACGGCGTTGCGCCCGGCCATGGCTCGCTTGCGGTCGACTACATCGCCCGCGATGAATCCAATCCCTATTTCACCTATGATCCGGCGCAATGCATCGTCTGCTCGCGCTGCGTGCGCGCCTGCGAGGAAGTGCAAGGCACCTTCGCGCTGACGATCGAGGGCCGCGGTTTCGAATCGCGCATGGTCGCCGGCATGCATGAGGACTTCATCGCTTCCGAATGCGTGTCCTGCGGCGCCTGCGTGCAGGCCTGCCCGACCGATGCGCTGCGCGAGAAGACCGTGCTCGCCAAGGGCCTGCCGGAGCGCTCGGCCATCACCACCTGCGCCTATTGCGGCGTCGGCTGCTCGTTCAAGGCCGAGGTGAAGGACGACGAAGTCATTCGCATGATGCCCTACAAGGAGGGCAAGGCAAACCATGGCCACTCCTGCGTGAAGGGCCGTTTCGCCTATGGCTATGCCACCCACAAGGACCGCATCCTGTCGCCGATGATCCGCGAGAAGGTCAGCGATCCCTGGCGCGAGGTGAGCTGGGAAGAGGCGATCGCCCACACTGCCAAGGAATTCCGCCGCATCCAGTATCAGTACGGACGCACATCCATCGGCGGCATCACCTCGTCGCGCTGCACCAATGAAGAGACCTATCTCGTTCAGAAGCTGGTGCGCCAGGGCTTCCGCAACAACAATGTCGACACCTGCGCGCGCGTCTGCCATTCGCCGACTGGCTACGGGCTCGGCCAGACCTATGGCACCTCGGCCGGCACGCAGGATTTCGATTCGGTCGATTACACCGACGTCGCCGTCATCATCGGCGCCAATCCGGCTTCGGCGCACCCAGTATTCGCCTCGCGGCTGAAGAAGCGGCTGCGCCAGGGCGCCAGGCTGATCGTGCTCGATCCGCGCCGCACCGAGATGGTCAAGTCGGCGCATATCGAAGCGGACTATCACCTGCCGCTGAAGCCCGGCACCAATGTGGCGGTGCTGACGGCGCTGGCGCATGTCATCGTCACGGAAGGCCTGTTCAACGAGGCCTTCATCCGCGAACGCTGCGACTGGACGGAATTCCAGGACTGGGCGTCCTTCGTCGCTCTGCCGGAAAACAGCCCCGAGACCGTCGGCAAATTGTCCGGCGTCGATCCCGAGCTGATCCGGGGAGCCGCGCGTCTCTACGCCACCGGCGGCAACGGCGCGATCTATTACGGACTGGGCGTCACCGAACACAGCCAAGGTTCGACCACGGTTATGGCGATCGCCAACCTTGCCATGGCGACCGGCAATATTGGACGGCCGGGCGTCGGCGTTAACCCGCTGCGCGGCCAAAACAACGTGCAAGGCTCGTGCGACATGGGCTCTTTCCCGCACGAACTGCCGGGCTATCGCCATATTTCGGGCGACGCCGTGCGCGACATCTACGAGAGCCTGTGGGGCGTGAAGCTCGACGACGAGCCTGGCCTGCGCATTCCCAACATGCTGGATGCCGCCGTCGACGGCTCCTTCAAAGGCATCTACATCCAGGGCGAGGACATCCTGCAGTCCGACCCCGACACCAAGCATGTCGCCGCCGGCCTGGCGGCCATGGAATGCGTGGTCGTGCACGACCTCTTCCTCAACGAGACGGCGAATTACGCGCATGTCTTCCTGCCGGGCTCGACCTTCCTGGAAAAGGACGGCACCTTCACCAATGCCGAGCGCCGCATCAACATGGTGCGCAAGGTTCTGGAGCCGAAGGCACGCTACGCCGACTGGGAAGCGACGCAGGAGCTTGCCCGCGCGATCGGGCTCGACTGGAACTACCAGCATCCCTCTGAGATCATGGACGAAATCGCCCAGACGACGCCGAGTTTCGCCGGTGTCTCGTTCGGGCTGCTCGACCGTGTCGGATCCGTGCAATGGCCCTGCAACGAGAAGGCACCGCTCGGCACGCCGATCATGCATGTCGACGGCTTCGTGCGCGGCAAGGGCAAGTTCATCCGCACCGAATATGTGGCGACCGACGAGCGGACCGGGCCGCGCTTCCCGCTGCTGCTTACCACCGGCCGCATCCTCAGCCAGTACAATGTCGGGGCGCAGACAAGGCGCACCGAAAACGTCATGTGGCACTCGGAGGACCGGTTGGAGATCCACCCGCACGATGCCGAGAACCGTGGCCTGCGCGATGGCGACTGGGTGCGGCTGACCAGCCGCTCTGGCGAGACGACGCTGCGGGCGCTGATCACCGATCGGGTGTCGCCGGGCGTGGTCTATACGACATTCCACCATCCGGACACGCAGGCCAACGTCATCACCACCGACTTCTCCGACTGGGCGACGAACTGTCCGGAGTACAAGGTGACGGCGGTTCAGGTCGGCGCTTCCAATGGGCCGTCGGACTGGCAGCGCGATTACGACGAGCAAGCGCGCAACAGCCGCCGTATCGCACCGCTGGAAGCGGCGGAGTAGGGTTTGGTGTCTCGTCGAGGCGCGCCCCTCTGGCCTGCCGGCCATCTCCCCCTCAAGGGGGGAGATTGGATGGCGCACCGCCTTTCGCCAATCGCCAACGTCGAAAAGTGGGTGATATCGGCCAAGCTGCCAATCTCCCCCCATGAGGGGGAGATGGCCGGCAGGCCAGAGGGGGGCGCGTGACCCGCAAACGCCTAGCCATTACGCAAATCTCCCGCCTGGCGCACCGCGCCAGTGGCACTGTCGCGGCCAACCGGATGGTTCCGGAGGAGACGCCGGTGGCATTCTCGTTCGCCGGCACCACCCATGCGGTGATGATGGCGAGCCCGGCCGATTTCGAGGATTTCGCGCTCGGCTTCTCGCTGACCGAAGGCATCATCGCCGCGCCTGGGGAAATCGAGGCGATCGAGGTCGAGGATCATGGCGCCGGCATCGATATCCAGATCCGGCTGAAGGACCAGGCCAACACGCGCTTCGAGGCGCGGCGGCGCCGGCTTGCCGGGCCGGTCGGCTGTGGGCTCTGCGGCATCGAATCCATCGAGGAAGCCATGCGCTCCGTCGATGCGGTTGGTGCGTCAAAACTTACACTTGATGCCAACGACATCGTTCGCTCCGTGAAGCTCCTGTCGAAGGTGCAGCCGCTGCATGCGGAGACCGGGGCCGTGCATGCCGCCGGTTTCTACGTTCCAGGCGAAGGCGTCGTCATGGCGCGCGAGGATGTCGGCCGCCACAATGCGCTGGACAAGCTGGCCGGCGCCCTGGCCAAGGCCGGCATCGACGGTTCGACGGGCGCCGTCGTGGTGACCAGCCGTGTCTCGGTCGAGATGGTGCAGAAGACGGCGGCGATCGGTTCCGCCTTCATCATCGCCGTCTCGGCGCCGACCGCACTTGCCATCCGCACGGCGCAAGAGGCCGGAATGACGCTGGTGGCGCTGGTGCGCGGCGATGATTTCGATGTTTTCACCCACCCTGACCGGGTGGTCTTGGGAGTTGCCCAGCATGTCGCATGACGAAGACCACATCACCAGCACCAGCGAGAAGCTGGTGCGCATGGCCAACCAGATCGCGGCCTTTTTTCATTCCAGGCCGCGCGAAGAGGGTGTCGCGGGCGTCGCCGAGCACATCAACAAATTCTGGGAACCCAGGATGCGGCGGCAGTTCTTCGAGATGCTGGACAGTGGCGGCGAAGGCTTCGACGAACTCGTCGTGGTCGCGTCCGCCAGGATCAAGCGGCCGATCTCGCCGGCCGAGGCCGATCTCAAGCTGGGAATGAAGGCCTCCCCGGCCGACATCGCCGCCTCACAAAAATAGCCGCAGGAGCCGCGCAGGCTTATATTTCTGCTTGCTAAAGTTTAAGCTGCCGCAAGCGGCGCGGCTCTGCTATGGTTGACGATCAGAAATCGTCAGGCCGGGCGGAAAACTCGTGAGGCCGATCGCGACCCGATATGCCCTCAGCGGCGAGGTGCGGATCGCCTATCAGGTGGTCGGCCAAGGATCGTTCGATCTCGTCTTCGTGCCAGGCTTCATTTCCAACCTCGACCTGCACTGGGATGACGAGGGCTACAGCCGGTTGCTCAAGCGGCTTTCGGCGTTCTCGCGTTTGATCCTGTTCGACAAGCGCGGCACGGGCCTTTCCGACCGTGTCGATGTCCATAACCTGCCCAGCCTGGAAACCCGCATGGACGATGTGCGCGCGGTGATGGATGCGGCCGGCAGTGGGCGTGCCGCGCTGCTCGGCGCTTCCGAAGGCGCGCCGATGGCCATGCTGTTCGCCGCCACCTATCCGGAGCGGACACGGGCTTTGGCGCTCTATGGCGGCTATGCGCATTTCCACAAATGGGTGATGCCGCCGGAGCGCCTCGACGCCTTCATCGAGATGGCCGAGACGGCCTGGGGCACCGGCGCCACCTTGCCCCATTTCGCGCCGGGCCGGGTTGACGACGCCCGTTTTTCAACCTGGTGGGCGCGCTTCGAGCGCCTGTCGGCGAGCCCGACCGCGGCCGCGGCATTGGCGCGGATGAACGCCGAGATCGATATACGCGGCGTGCTGGCGGCGATCCGCGCGCCGACGCTGCTGATCCATCGCCGCAACGACGTCCGGGTCGATCCCGACGCCAGCCGCTTCCTGGCCAGGAAGATCCCCAATGCGCGGCTGGTCGAAATCCCGGGGCGCGATCATCCGATCTGGACCGGCGATGTCGACCGGGTGGCCGACCTGATCGAGGAGTTCCTGACCGGCGAGCGCGCGGTGGCGGAAGCGGAGCGCGTTCTGGCGGCGCTTCTGGTGACACGTATCTACGATATGGCGCGGCTTGGCGACCGGATGTGGAGCGAACGCAGCCAGCATTTCCACGAAACATGGCGGACGCTTGTCGGACGCCATGGCGGGCGCTGCGTGGATATACACGGCGAGATGATGATTTCACGCTTCGATGGACCCGGGCGTGCCTTGCGCTGCGCGGCGGCGTTGCGCGACGCGGCTCAGCAGATCGGCGTGGCAAGCGCACAGGGCGCGCATGTCGGCGAGATCGAGACGCGCGGCCCTCCCATAGGATTGACGGGCCGCGTGACCATTCAGCTCGCCGCTCACGCCGGGCGCGGCGACATACTGGCGTCGCGGCTGGTCGCCGAGCTGGCGGTCGGCTCGGGACTTCACTTCGTCGAAGCGGGGCGTGTCAGCATCGATGAGCTGGACGAGCCACTGGCGCTTGTGCTCGCGACGTCCGAACAGCATCTGGAGCCGGCCTGCCGTCCCAAGGTCAAGGCGGCCGAGCCGGCCTCGCTGACGGTGCGCGAGAGCGAGGTCGTGAATCTGATCGCCGATGGCAAGAGCAATGCCGCGATCGCCGCCGAACTCAGGCTGAGCGAGCACACGGTCAAACGCCACGTCGCCAACATATTGCTCAAGCTCGACCTACCCTCGCGAGCCGCGGCAGCGGCATTTTCCGTCAGGCACGCTGGCCCGGACGGGCCATGAGAGCCATGGCGCTTTCGGGCGAAGCGCCGGGGCCGAAGTAAGGGCTATCAATGTCCCCATGCAGGCCAGGCGGGTATTGCCAGGAAGGCGCTGCGAACGGAGGATGAAATGCTCAAGTCAAAGCTGAATGTCAGATCACTCGTGATAGCGGCAGGCATTGGCGCGCTGTTCACGATCTCTCCCGCGAGAGCCGAAGATGCATCGGCGGCGGCCGCCTACAAGGACATCGAGGCAACGCTCGGTTCGGTGCCTGACATGTTCAAGACGCTGCCCGACGTCGCCATCGCCGGCGCCTGGGCCGAGATCAAGGGGGTGCAGCTCAACCCCAACACCGCGCTCGACGGCAAAACCAAGGAACTGATGGGCCTTGCGGTCGCCGCGCAGATCCCCTGCCAGTACTGCATCTATTTCCACACAGAGGCTGCCAGGCTCAACGGCGCGAGCGACGAGGAGATCAAGGAGACGATCGCAATGGCGGCGATCGTGCGCCACTGGTCGACGATCCTCAACGGCAGCCAGGTCGATCTGGCGACTTTCAAGAAGCAGACCGACGACGTCTTCGCAGCCGTGAAGGCGAAGTCGCAGTGAAAAACACGGCCCGTCGATGATCGACGGGCCGTGCTTCCAAGCATCAACCGCCCGATCGGGTAGACGGGCACATGGAGGGTAAAATGCTGACCAAGACTCACACAGTGGACGGCGCGGCGATCAAGAAGGCGATCGAAGGCCGCGATGGAAAGATGCTGTCGAGCTTCTACGCCGACGATGCGCTGGTGCGGGTGATCGACCGCAACAACCCGCCGAGCAAGCCACGCGAAATCCGCGGGCGCGCGGCGATCACGACGTTCTGGGACGACATCTGCAGCCGGGCCATGACCCACAAGGTCGACACCACCATCGCCAACGGCGACAGCCTGGCCTTCACCCAGGCCTGCTCCTATCCGGATGGCACCAAGGTGTTCGCCGCCGCGATGCTGGAGTTGAAGAACGGGCAGATCGCACGGCAGACCGTCGTGCAGGCCTGGGACGAGTAGATCAACCGCAAACCACCGAGGGAGAAAAAATGTTCAGCGCGAGATGGCAGATCGACGCCAAGTTCGGACACAAGCAGACCGTGCTCGAACTGCTCAAGAAATGGGAACGCGAGATCGGCTCGCAGGTCGGCATCGCCGACCTCGGGTTCCAGATCATGACCGGATCGATCGGCGCCCGGGAAGCGACGGTCGAGTCACACCACCAGGTCGAGAGCCTGGCCCAGCTGGAAACGTTCTTCGCCAAGATCAACAAGATCGACGCGCATGCCAAATGGGGCAAGGAGATGGAGCCCTATGTCGTGTCGGGCACCAGCCTGTGGAACATCTATCGCATCGTGGAGTAGTGATTACGCTCGACCTTCCTTCTCCCCTTGCGGGATTGTTGCAAAATTGGGTGGATGTGATTCCCTGTTTTTGAACAGGGGATCGTGCAATGACGACGAAGCCGA
>NZ_JAIUIQ010000055.1:0-35522 GCF_020165735.1 Mesorhizobium sp. B283B1A | reverse complement strand
GGCCTGCTTGTCCTTTGCATTTTCCCCACGGCTGGCGCGGCTCCATGGCTAAATCGCGCGTTCAGTTCATCTGCCAGAATTGCGGGTCGGTGCATCAGCGCTGGGCCGGCAAATGCGATGCCTGCGGCGAGTGGAACACGCTGGTCGAGGAAGGCACCTCCGGCGGCATAGGCTCCGGCCCGGCCAACACGCGCAATGCCCGCAAGGGCCGCGCGGTGGTGCTGACGACACTGTCGGGCGACATAGAGGACGCGCCGCGCATCGTCTCGGGCATCGGCGAGCTCGACCGCGCCACCGGCGGCGGTTTCGTTCGCGGCTCGGCGCTGCTGGTCGGCGGCGATCCCGGCATCGGCAAATCGACGCTTCTTACCCAGGCTGCCGCGGCACTTGCGTCCCGGGGCCACCGCATCGTCTATGTCTCGGGCGAGGAGGCCGTCGCCCAGATCAGGCTGCGAGCGCAGCGGTTGGGTGTTGCCGACACCGCGGTGGAGCTGGCCGCCGAAACCAATGTCGAGGACATTCTCGCCACGATCGCCGACGGCAAGCGGCCGGATCTGGTCATTCTCGATTCGATCCAGACACTATGGACCGATCTTGCCGATTCCGCGCCTGGCACCGTTACCCAGGTGCGCGCTTCCGCCCAGGCGATGATCCGCTATGCGAAATCGACGGGTGCGGCGATCGTCCTTGTCGGCCATGTCACCAAGGAAGGCCAGATCGCCGGCCCGCGCGTCGTCGAGCATATGGTCGATGGCGTGCTCTATTTCGAGGGCGAAGGCGGCCACCACTACCGCATCCTGCGCACGGTGAAGAACCGCTTTGGACCGACCGACGAGATCGGCGTCTTCGAAATGTCGGACAAGGGCTTGCGCGAGGTCGCCAACCCGTCGGAGCTGTTCTTGGGCGAACGGCATGCGAAATCCCCGGGGGCTGCCGTTTTCGCCGGCATGGAAGGCACCAGGCCCGTCCTGGTCGAGATCCAGGCGCTTGTCGCGTCCTCCTCGCTCGGCACGCCGCGCCGGGCGGTGGTCGGTTGGGATGGCGCGCGGCTGTCGATGATCCTGGCGGTGCTGGAAGCCCATTGCGGCGTGCGCTTCGGCACCCATGACGTCTATCTCAACGTCGCCGGCGGCTACCGCATCAGCGAGCCGGCCGCCGATCTCGCTGTCGCCGCCGCACTGGTTTCCTCACTCACCGGTCTTGCCCTTCCCGCGGATTGCGTCTATTTCGGCGAAATCAGCCTTTCGGGCGCGGTGAGGCCGGTTGCGCATGCGCAGCAGCGCCTCAAGGAAGCCGAAAAGCTGGGTTTTGGTAACGCGGTTCTGCCCTTGGGCAGCGAGGAACTTGCTGGGGGGATCGGGGCCGGCGCTTTCCAGCCCACCGAGCTTGCCGACCTCGTGGCACGCATAGCCGGCTCACGCCGAAGCCGTGTGGACGACGAAGAATAACGCGGCTCGTCGAGCCGTGAAAAAGAGATCGGAGTGGGGCGAAAGACATGCCGATTACGCTGCTTGACGGAATTCTCGTCGGCTTCACCCTGGTCTCGGCGATGCTCGCCATGGTTCGCGGCTTTTCGCGCGAGGTCCTTTCGGTCGTATCGTGGGCGGCGGCGGCCGCGGCGGCTTTCTTCTTCTACAAGCCGGTCCTGCCCTATCTGAAGCCCTACATCGACAATGAGAAGATCGCCATGGCGGCCTCCGCCGGCGTCGTCTTCGTCATCGCGCTGATCGTCGTTTCGGTCATCACCATGAAGCTCGCCGACTGGATCATCGATTCCCGGATCGGCGCGCTCGACCGCACGCTCGGTTTCCTCTACGGCGCCGCGCGCGGCATACTGGTCGTCGCTGTCGCGTTGCTGTTCTTCAATTGGCTGGCCGGCGCCAAGGCACCGGCCTGGGTGACGGAAGCCAAGTCGCGACCGCTGCTGGAGCAGATCGGCGCCAAGCTCGAGAGCCTGCTGCCGGAGGATCCGGAAAACGCCATCCTCAAGAAGCTCAATCCGAATCAGCCGGCCGCCGAGACGCCGGCAGCCCCGGACGCGCCGGCAGCGGATGCGCCTGCCGGCGGCGACGACGCCAATGCGCCAGCGCCCGACGACAACGACGCCGCTCCTGCCGACAACATGGCCAAGCCGGCACCGGCAGCGCCTGCAAACTGACGCCCGAAACGGGCGTCAGGACCGACGATGGTGTGAACGACTGCACGGCGCGCGTGTCGTAAGCACATGAGTTGTCCGGATTAGGTAGCACGCGAGTTGTCCGGTTTTATCGCCAGCGAATGGAGGCTGGGGATGAAGCGGGCAGCGTGGCTACAGGACCGGAGAATGCAGAAGTTTCGGGATGTATTGAGCCGCTGGAATGGCGGCGATCTTTCGATGATGGAGGCAGGCGAGTTGCTGGGCATGTCGGAGCGGCAATTCCGGCGTTACCGTGACCGTTACGAAGAGGCTGGGGAGGCTGGGTTGCTCGACCGGCGTTTGGGCAAGCTTTCGACGCGCCGGGTGCCCGCGGAGGCGATCGAGGAGATGCTGGAACTTTATCGCCACCGCTACCTTGGCTGGAACGTGAAGCATTTCCACGAGCACCTGCTGCGCGATCATGACTTCAGCTGGGGCTACACCTTCATCAAGACGCAGCTTCATGCAGCTGGGCTGGTGGAACGGGCCAAGCGGCGCGGTGCTCACCGGCGCAAGCGGGAAAGGAAGCCGTGCGAGGGGATGATGCTGCATCAGGATGGCAGCCGTCATCAATGGCTGGCGGGTGGGCCGATGCTGGATCTGATCGTGACGATGGACGATGCGACGAGCACGATCTATTCGGCCTTCCTGATCGAGGAGGAAGGCACGGCGTCGAGCTTTCAGGGACTTCTGGAGACATTCGTCGCCAAGGGACTGCCGTCGAGCCTCTACAGCGATCGCGGCAGCCACTATTTCGTGACGCTCAAGGCCGGCGGTCCTGTCGACAAGATTCGCTTGACCCAAGTTGGCCGGGCGCTCGATCGGCTCGGCATCGAACATATTCCAGCCTATTCGCCTGAAGCCAGGGGCCGCTCCGAGCGAATGTTCTCAACCTTGCAGGACCGACTGCCTAAGGAACTGGTACTGGCCGGCATGGCTGATATCCAGGCCGCCAACGGCTTTATCGCACAGACCTATCTGCCGGCTCACAATGCCCGCTTCGCCAGGCCGGCCGCGGTTGAGGACAGCGCCTTTGTCGCTGCCGACCCGCAACAACTGGCTCAGATCCTGTGCATCGAGGAGGAGCGCGTCGTTGCCCGTGACAACACGGTCGCCTTCGAGCGGCTGCGATTGCAGCTCCCGCACAGCCCGATCCGGCATCACTTCGTCAAGGCCACGGTCAAGATCAGGCGGTACCCGGACGGCACCCTCGCGATCTTCCACGGGCCGCGCCGCATTGCGCGATACAGGCCCGACGGCGTCGCAATCGAAGAAACTTGCCCCATCAGGCAAGCCGCGTGAACCGCTTCGACGCAAAACTGAAGCGGACAAGTAATGTGCTACCAAAACCGGACATCTTGATTAGCTACCGACACGACTGCACGGCGCGCGTTGCTTTCGACGCGAACCCGCTCTATATGGCGATTTTAGCGGAGCTTAAGATGGCAGACGCAGACGACGTGCTTTCCGCCGAGGCCGACGACCATTTCCATGACGAGTGCGGTGTGTTCGGCATTTTCGGCCGGCAGGACGCAGCGGCCATCGTCACACTCGGCCTGCATGCGCTGCAGCATCGCGGCCAGGAAGCGGCCGGCATCGTTTCCTACGACGGCACCCAGTTCCATGTCGAACGCCATGTCGGCCTGATCGGCGACACCTTCACCAAACAGCGCGTCATCGACAGCCTGCAAGGCAACCGCGCCATCGGCCATACGCGCTACGCCACAACCGGCGGCGCCGGCATGCGCAACATCCAACCCTTCTTTGCCGAACTTGCCGATGGTGGGTTCGCCGTCGCCCACAATGGCAATTTGACCAATGCCATGACGGTGCAGCGCGCGCTGCAGAAACAGGGCGCGATCTTCTCCTCCACTTCCGACACCGAAACGCTCCTGCATCTGGTCGCGACCAGCAAGGAGCGCGACCTCAACTCGCGCTTCATCGATGCAGTGCGGCAGGTCGAGGGCGCCTTCTCGCTGGTGGCGATGACCGCCAAGAAGATGATCGGCTGCCGCGACCCGCTCGGCATCAGGCCATTGGTGCTCGGCGATCTCGACGGCGCCTGGATCCTGGCCTCCGAGACCTGCGCGCTCGACATTATCGGCGCGCGTTTCGTGCGCGACCTGAAACCGGGCGAGATGGTCGTCGTCACCTCCAAGGGCATCGAAAGCCTGTTCCCGTTCGAGCCGCAGAAGACCCGCTTCTGCATCTTCGAATATGTCTATTTCGCTCGGCCGGATTCCTCGGTCGAAGGCCGCAACGTCTATGAGGTGCGCAAGCGCATCGGCGCCGAACTGGCGCAGGAAAATCCGGTCGACGCCGACATCGTCGTGCCGGTGCCGGATTCGGGCACGCCGGCGGCGATCGGCTTCAGCCAGGCGGCCGGCATCCCGTTCGAGCTCGGTATCATCCGCAACCACTATGTCGGCCGCACCTTCATCCAGCCCGGCGATTCGATCCGCCACATGGGCGTCAAGCTGAAGCACAACGCCAACCGCCGCATGATCGAAGGCAAGCGCGTTGTGCTGGTCGACGACAGCATCGTGCGCGGCACCACCAGCCAGAAGATCGTGCAGATGGTGCGCGATGCCGGCGCCAAGGAAGTGCACATGCGCATCGCCTCGCCCCCGACCAGCGCCTCCTGCTTCTACGGCGTCGACACGCCGGAGAAGTCGAAGCTCCTGGCATCGCGCATGTCGGTGGAGGAGATGGCCGAATTCATCCGCGTCGATTCGCTCGGCTTCCTCTCGATCGATGGGCTCTACCGCGCCGTCGGCGAGGCCAGCCGCGACAACGACCAGCCGCAATTCTGCGACGCCTGCTTCACCGGCCAGTATCCGACCCGCCTGCTCGACTTCGAAGGCCACGACAATGTACGCACGCTGTCGCTGCTGGCGAACAGCGGGGCATAGGATTGCCAGGCCGTCATTTGCCTTCGGGGGCGTCTCGCACCTACCTCACGGAAATTCTCGCATGACCCTCGACCTCTCCGGCCGCGTCGCGGTCGTCACCGGCGCCTCGCGCGGCATTGGTTATTTCATCGCCAAGGAATTGGCCGCCGCCGGCGCGCATGTGATCGCGGTCGCGCGCACCGTCGGCGGGCTTGAAGAACTCGACGACCAGATCAAGGCGGCCGGCGGCCAGGCCACGCTGGTGCCGCTCGACCTCGCCGACATGGCCGGCATCGATCGGCTGGGCGGCGCCATTCACGAGCGCTGGGGCAAGCTCGACATTCTGGTCGCCAATGCCGGCGTGCTCGGTGTCATCTCGCCGATCGGCCATGTCGAGGCCAAGACCTTCGAAAAGGTGATGACCATCAATGTCACCTCGACCTGGCGGCTGATCCGTTCGGTCGACCCGCTGCTGCGGCTTTCGGATGCCGGCCGCGCGATTTTGCTTTCCTCCAACGCCGCGCATTCGGCACGCGCCTTCTGGGCGCCGTACGCGGCGTCGAAGGCAGCGGTGGAGACAATGATGCGCTCCTGGGCGCATGAGACGCAAAGCCTGCCGCTGCGCGTCAACGCAGCCGACCCCGGCGCCACCCGCACCGCCATGCGCGCGCAGGCCGTTCCCGGCGAGGATCCGGCAACGCTGCCGCACCCTTCAGACATCGCCAAACGGATCGTGCCGCTGGCAAGCCCGGACCTGAAAGAGACCGGGCTGATCTTCCAGGCCAAGCACAACCGCTTCGTCGCCTACAGGCAACCGGAATAAATTTACACCCTCGTTTCGACGGCTCCCAGAACCTCTGCCCGCATTCAGGTGGCCTGTGTCAGGGATTAAAAAGGCCTCCGGCTACGTTCTTCGAACGTAGGACATTCGAAAACCGGAGGACCGACATGCGCAGACTTCTTCTTCTCGTTGCCGCCACCGCGGCCGCCCTCGCCGCGACTGCCGGCACAGCCCTGTCGCAAGATGCCAAGATGAGTTTCTTCGTCACCAGCGCCGGCCCTGGCAAGGGCGGCGATCTCGGTGGCCTGAAGGGCGCCGACGCGCATTGCGGCTCGCTCGCCGAAGCGGCCGGCGCCGCCGGCAAGACCTGGCACGCCTATCTCTCGACCAGCACCGAGGACGCGCGCGATCGCATCGGCAAGGGCCCCTGGTTCAACGCCAAGGGCGAGAAGATCGCCGACGATGTCGCCTCGCTGCACAGCGACGCCAACGGCATCACCAAGCAGACCGCGCTCACCGAGAAGGGTGAGACCGTCAATGGCCGTGGCGATACACCGAACCGTCACGACATGCTGACCGGCTCCAAGCCCGACGGCACCAAGATCGCCGACCAGACCTGTGGCGACTGGACGATGAGCGGCGCCGAAGGGGCTGCCATGATGGGCCACCACGACCGCGCCGGGCTCGACGATTCGGCTGCGGCGAAGTCTTGGAATTCCTCGCATGCCTCGCGCAGCGGCTGCGGCCAGGAGGCGCTGAAGGGCACAGGCGGCGACGGCCTGTTCTACTGTTTTGCAACCGACTGAGGCGGTAGCCCTCAAGAACCGGAGCAGAGCCCGCCTTGTCATCACGCGGCTGTGATCTCCAGCGCAAAGGCTGCTCCGTGGTCATGCTTTCGTCATTTCCACGGAGTTGTTAGGATCGCAGCGACTCCCGCAACAAGCGCCCTCTCGGGCAGATTAAGGAAATCCCCATGGCTACGACCGCAGCGTTGGTCTGGTATCTGGTAATCGCCGGCCCGCAGGGCGGCATGGTCGTGCTGCCCAGCACCTTCGACAAGCGCGAACAGTGCGCCGCCGCCATCACCGAATATCAGAAGCAGCCGACGCCGGCCGGCTGGTCGGTGCAGTGCGTGCCAAGCGCCTCGCCCTTCACCGACGAAGGCGATGCCGAAGAGCCGTCCGCGCAGTGATGAGCGTAATCTCCCCTCTTGAGGGGGAGATGGCCGGCAGGCCAGAGGGGGTCGCCGCGTGGAGCGCTGACCTCCTCTGCCGGCAAAGGGGCGTCGCGTCAGGATGTTCCGATCCCCCTATGTCGCCTTGGGCGACATTTCCCCCTCAAGCGGGAGATCTTCAGCGCCGTGCGCTCACCGTCAGCTCAGGTTTCTGGTTGATGGTCTGAAACACCACGCAATAGCGCTCGGTCAGCTTCAGCAGCGAATCGATGCGCTCTTGCGGCTCGTCGGTGTCGAGACTGAAATTGAGCCGGATCGCGCGGAAGCCGACCGGCGCATCCTTGGTGACACCGAGCGTGCCGCGAAAATCGAGGTCGCCTTGGGCCTCAACCGTGGCAGCCCCAAGCTTGAACTCGAGCGCCGTCGCCACGGCCTTCAGCGTTACGCCGGCGCAGGCCACCAAGGCCTCGAGCAGCATGTCGCCGGAGCACAGCTCCAGACCTGAGCCGCCGGTTGCCGGGTGCAGTCCGGCAACCGCAAGGGCCCTTCCCGTCTCCACCTTGCACGCCACCGACTGGTCGTCGATCGACCCTCTTGCCTTCAACGTGATCAGCGCCTGCGAAGCGTCGTCGCGATAGGCCTGCTTCAGCGGGGCTTGCATGGCCTTCAGTTCCGTGGCGTCCATTTTGTTGCCCTTTCCCGACTGCTTGTTTCGTGCCGTGAATAATGGTCCGAAATCGGGTGCTTGTCACAACCCGCAGCAAGAATCTCGAATTGGTAAAATCGAGCCACCCATCCATGCCCTTTGACTTCGACCGCCGCGGCCATACCTATGCGGGAGTCGTTCTCGCGGAGACATCATGTCGCTCAAGCTGAAACTGATCGCCCTGCTGATGCTTGCCGCCTTCACGCAGCCGGTCCTGGCTGATACGGCGGAGCGTCCGGCGCCCTCGGGCGGCGTGCTGTCCCTGCTGCCGTCGCCGCAGACCACCAGGCATTCCATCACCCTCGCTGGGCGCAAGCTGGACTATCAGGCAAGGGCCGGCACCTTGCCGCTGCTTTCCGGCAAGGGCGACGTCACAGCGGAGATATTCTATGTCGCCTATACGCTGGAGCCACCGGCAAGCGCGGCCAAGGACCCGCAGCGACCGATCACCTTCGTGTTCAATGGCGGCCCTGGAGCAGCGTCCGCCTTCCTGCATATCGGCGCGCTTGGTCCGCGCGTGATCGCCACGGGAACCGGTGGCGAATTCCTGCCCCCGCCGCAAAGGCTCATCGACAATCCGGACAGCTGGCTCGACATGACCGACCTCGTCTTCGTCGATCCGGTCGGAACTGGATACAGCCGCGAAGCACCGGGCCAGGACACGCACGACTTCTGGGGCGTCAATCAGGATGCCAGCTCGATAGGTGCCTTCATCCGACTCTACCTCGCGCAGAACGGCCGCACCGGTTCGCCGCTGTTCCTCGCCGGGGAAAGCTATGGCGGCTTCCGTGCGGCGCTTCTGGCCAGGACATTGCAAGAGGATATCGGCATCAGTCCGAACGGCATCGTGCTGATCTCGCCGGCGCTGGAGTTCACACTGGTGCGGCCCGACGAATTCGAGCCGTTGCATTGGGCCCTCGAATTGCCGTCGCTGGCGGCCGTGCGCCTGCGCGCCGAAGGCGTCAAGGGCGATGCGTTGCGGGAGAAGCTGGCCGAAGTCGAACATTATGCGCTGGGCGATTATCTGACGGCGCTCACCAGCGGGCTGGAGCAAGGCGGGCGACTGGCGAGCCAGCGCGTGGCCGACATCACCGGCCTGCCGCTCGATCTCGTGCAGCGCAACTCCGCCCGCATCCCGACCAACCTGTTCGCAAGAGAGTTCGCCCGCGCCAGCGGCAAGGTGCTCAGCCCATACGACGCCATGATCGGCACCGCCGACATCGCGCCCGAAAGCGCCCGCGTCGTCGGTCCGGATCCAGTGCTCGACCGCAGCGTGCCGGCTTTGACCTCGGCTTTCGTCGGCTACGCCCGCGACGAACTGAATTTCCGCACCGATGTCAGCTATCGCCTGCTCAATGGCGAAATCAGCCATAGTTGGGATTACGGGACGAGCGCCTCACGGCAAGGCTATGCCGGGGTGATGGACGACCTGCAGCGAGCACGCTCTCTGAACCCCGCGCTCGGCGTCGTGATCGTCAACGGCTACACCGATCTGGTTACGCCTTATCTGGCCTCGCGCTACCTGGTGAATCAAATCCCGTCGCTTGCCGATGCAAAGCCCATCCATCTCGATGTTATCGAGGGCGGGCATATGATGTATTTCAGCCCCGACGGTCGACGCGCTCTGAAAGAGGCCGCCTCGGAACTCTACCAGGCAACGCAGTAAGCTTCGCGACAACGCGCGCGATCAACCTCTGCCCCAACGCAAGCTCCGGGCTGGCGCAGCGCCGCGCCGACTTTCGCGCGTATAGCTCGGAGCCGGGCCTGACATTCCAGGCCGCTCGCACCGCTTCACAGCACTTGCTGTCGCTTCCTGCAACACTGGTCCCGCACCTTATGGCCGATGTCGCCATTCTCGAAACGCGTGAAAGGGTTCTCGCCGGGATCCTTTTGACCGGTGCGGCCTATCTCCTGTTTTCGACGCAGGATGCCTCGATCAAGCTCTTGGTCACCGGCATGACCGTTTGGCAGATCATGTTCTTCCGCAGCATCACCATTCTGGGTGCCTGCGCGGCGATCGGCGGACGAGCGCTGTTTGCCGACACGGTGCGCTCGCCGATCGTGCAGCCGATGCTGGTGCGCAGCGCCTTCACGCTTGCCGCCTGGCTCTGTTACTACAACGCGGCGCGCAGCCTGCAGCTCGCCGAACTGACCACCGTCTATTACGCGGCCCCGATCATCGTCACCGTGCTTTCGGTGTTCCTGCTCGGCGAAAAGGTGCCGATGCTGCGCTGGCTGGCGGTCCTGATCGGCTTCGCCGGTGTCTTTGTCGCCTGTGATCCTACCCATCTCGGCCTGTCCGTGCCGGTGCTGCTGGTGCTGACAGCCGCCCTCCTGTGGGGCATTGCCATCGTGCTCCTGCGCAAGACCGCGCTTGCCGAACGCTCGATGATCCAGCTTCTTCTCAACAATTTCTATTTCCTGCTGTTTTCGGCGGTGCCGGCGCTGTGGTGGTGGCACACGCCGGACCTGCCCCAGCTGTTGCTTCTTGCCAGCGTCGGGGCGCTCGGCGGTCTGGCGCAATACCTCCTCTTCGAGGGCATGAAGCGCACGCCGGCCTCGATCCTCGCGCCGCTCGAATACACCTCGCTGCTGTGGGCGTTCGCGCTCGGCTTTGCGATCTGGGGCGATGTGCCGCGCCGTGAAGTCTTCCTGGGTGCCGCCCTCATCGTCGCCGCCGGGCTGCTGATCGTCGGCGGCGAGCATTTCCGCAAGCGGCTGTGATGCGCATCACTGCTGACGCTACGATGTCAGGTGGGAGCGGCGTAGGCTGACGGCATGACTGATGTGACAGGCACCACCGACACTGTCGCCGAGCGCACGCTTGGCATCGTTCTCGTGTCATGCTCGGCGGCCGTCTTTGCGCTGACCGGCGTGCTGACAAAATCGATCCATGCCGATCCGCTGACCATCATCTGCTGGCGCGGCTTTGTCGGTTCGGTCCTGATCAGCCTCTATGTGCTGTGGCGGCGACACCGCTCCGGCGGGCGCGAGAGCCTGCGATTGGGCTGGCGCGGCTGGCTGCTGGCGGTGGAAGGCGCGCTGGCCAGCATCGCCTTCATCTCGGCGTTCAAATTCACTTTCGTCGCCAATGTCACCGTCATCTACGCCACCGCACCTTTCGTCACCGCGCTGCTGGCCTGGGTTCTGACACGTGAACCCTTCCGCATGCAGACGATGCTCGCCGCTGCCGTGTCGCTTTGCGGCGTGGCGATCATGGTCTGGTCCAGTTTTGGCACCGGCAACCTGTTCGGCGACGGACTGGCGCTGCTGATGACCATCGGCAGCGGCCTCTACATGATTATGGTGCGTGCCTTCCGCGACACGCCCGTGGTGTGGGCCGGCGCGGTATCGGCCTTCCTGTTGTTCGTGCTCGGCTGGTTCGTCACCGATCCGCTGGCGGTTTCGCCAAGGGATGCCGTCCTGCTCGTCACCTTCGGCGCATCTTTCGCGCTGTCGTCGATCCTGTGGACGGAAGGCGCACGGCTCATCCCGGCCGCCGAATCCGGGCTGCTCGGCTCCGCCGAAGTGCCGTTCGCCATCCTGTTTGCCTTCCTGTTCCTGGGCGAGATTTCGCCGGCGGCCAGCCTGGTCGGCGGCGCCATCGTGCTCTGCGCGGTGTTTGCCCATGCCGGCCGCGATTGGCTGGCGGCCCGCGGGCAACGGACAGCGTCAAATATTTCTTAAAAAATTTTCGAAGTCATGGAACCATCATCGGGCTCAGGCATTATTGGTGCGACGGGCCACCCCCCAAGTCCCCCCAAACCCCTCGGCCCGTCTTACTCCAAGCCGACCGCAAGGTCGGCTTTTTCTTTGCTAAATGGGGCCCGACCGCAAGGTCGGCTTTTTCTTTGCTAAAAGGGCCCGACCGCAAGGTCGGCTTTTTCTTTGCGAGTAAACGGGAGCCCGGACAAGTCTTGGCCAATCAGCCAAGTGCCCCGGACAGGGCCAGGTTGCCGGCGAGCAGTGCCGCCAGATCGTTAGCTGGGCCATCGGCGCCGGCGCGCAGCCGGATCGCGAACTCAGCCATCGGAACCTGCGGCAGGCCAAGCTCGCGCGGTGCCTCGACAATGCCGGAATGGGCAAAGCGCGCGGTTCGCAACGTCAGCGCGACACCGGCATTCACCGCGGTGCGCAGGCCGGCAAGGCTGGCACTGCCGGCAGCGATGCGATAACGCCGGCCAGCCGCATCGAGTGCCGCAAGCGCGGCCTCGCGAAAGCCGCAATAGGGATCGAGCAGCGCCAGGGGCAGTTCTTCCTGGCGCGAGGCCAAACCTTTCTGCGAGCATAGCCATATCATAGGCTCGCACAGCACGCCGACCTCGTCCGCCATCGCCGACTGGCGCATGACGATCGCCAGGTCGAGGCTGCCGGCCTGCAGCGCCTGCGCCAGCTCGGCGGAGCGGCCGACGCGCAATTCGATCCTGACGCGCGGATGGCTGGAGGCGAAGGCGCGCAGCAGCTCCGGCAGGCCGCTGTCGGCGAAATCCTGCGTGGTGCCTATGGCGACGCGCCCGGCGGCGCGCGCGCCCTTCAACGCCAGCCACGCCTCGCGATGCACGACAAGGATGCGCCTGGCATGGCCGACGAGATCCTCTCCGGCCGGCGTCAGGCCACGTCCCCGCCCCTGCGGCGCCAGAAGCGGCTCACCGACGATCTCTTCCAGCCGCTGCATCTGTGCGGTCACCGCCGAGGGCGAGCGGCCGACGCTGGAAGCCGCCTGCGCCAGCGAGCCGCTGTCGGCGAAAGCGAGAAAGGTTCTGAGCAGGTCGGGATCGAGCGTTTGCATAATTCGATTTTATCGAATCTTCAATAAAAAACAATTCGATTTTTTTGATCCGATAATGATGAGATGGTCTTTTCAACGGCGATCGACGCCGCTCAACCAGGAGAAGAAAAATGCCCATCATCAATGTCAGCGTCACCGGCAAGCCCGACGCCGCCCTATCCGCCAGGATGGCCCGGGAAGTGACCGAGATCACCGCCACGCAGCTGCGCAAGGATCCGACGATCACCGCCGTTGCCGTGTCCTATATCGATCCGCAGCATTGGTTCGCCGGCGGCAAGTCGCTGGCCGAGCATGGCACCAACACGTTCTGGCTCGACATCAAGGTGGTCGACGGCACCAACACCAAGCTCGAGCAGGAAGCCTATCTCAAGGCAATCTTCGATGCCTTCGGCCGCCTGCTGGGCGGCATACATGAAGAAAGCTATGCCTTCGTGCATGAGGTGCCGGCGGCCGCCTATGGCTATGGCGGCAAGACGCAGGAGTTCCGCTTCATCAGCGGACGGTTGAAGGCGGCTTGAGGGGCGCCTTTCCTTCTTCCCCTGTGGGAGAAGCAAGACCGTCCTCATCCGCATTGACCTTGCTCCCACATCGTCTACGCTCTGACCGACGCGGCCGCAAAAGAGCCGCGGTGACAAAGTCGTTGGGAGAGACGCGGCATGATCCTGACACTGGCGTTGCTTGCGGGTCTTGTCGTGGCCTGGCTGCTGATCGGCGTGGTGGAAAAATTCCGCCTCGGCCTGCGCTTCGCCCAGGCACTGCTCTATGTGCCGTTCAAGCTCGCCTACCGGGTCAGCGACAACCGCATCAGGATCGCGCGCAAGGCGCAGGTACCGGTCATCTACGTCATCTCGCACCAGTCGCGCTTCGAACCGGCGCTGATGCTGTCGCTGCTGCCTGACGACACGCTGCATATCCTCGACGAGGTCTCGGCGCGTTCGCCCTGGCTCGAACCCTGGCGCGAGCTTGGCCGCACCATCGCCTTCAACGCCGAACATGTCTTCGTCAGCCGCCGGCTGGTGCGCGTGCTGAAGGGCAAGGGGCGGCTCGCCGTCTATCTGCCGGATGCGGTCGAGCCCGACGTCAAGACGTTTCGGCTGTTTCGCGCCGTCACCCGCATCGCCATGCAGGCCGACGCCCGCATCGTGCCAATCTTCGTCGCCGGCGCGCGCAGCCTGCCGGTGTCGCTGACGCCGGCGGACAAGGCGCCACGGCATTGGTTTCCGCAGCTGTCGATCAGCGTCCTGGAGCCGATGACCATCGCCGAACTGGTGGCACGCAACCCCGACCAGGCCTCGAACACCAATGCGCTTTTCGACCGTGTCGCGGAGGCTCGGCTTTTCGGGAGCAACCTCGATCGCGGACTGTTCCTGGCCATGCGCGATGCTTCCGATCGTGTCGGCGCCTCGCATCCCATCATCGAGGATGTCATCTCGGGCGCGCTGAGCTACCGCAAGATGTTCATCGGCGCGCGAGTGCTGGGCAGGTGCTTCGAGGCGGTCACCGCGCCGGGCGAAGCGGTAGGCGTGATGCTGCCCAACGCCAATGGCGTCGTGCTGTCCTTCGTCGGGCTCCTGTCGGCAGGCCGCGTAGCGGCGATGATCAATTATACGGCCGGACCGGCGAGCGTCACCGCGGCGATGCGCACGGCGATGATCCGCACCGTCATCTCATCGCGCGCCTTTGTGGAAAAAGCTGACCTCGCCGATATCGTCGTCGCGGTCGAAAAGGGCGGCGCGAGGCTGCTGTGGCTGGAAGACCTGCGGACCAGCGTCACCGCGCTGGACAAGCTTGCCGCCGCCCTGCTGTGGCGCTGGCCTCTGCAGCGGCAGGACGCGGCCAAGCCGGGCGTCATCCTGTTCACTTCGGGCTCCGAAGGCACGCCGAAGGCGGTTGTTCTGTCACAGAGGAACCTTCACGCCAACGCCATGCAGGCCGAGGCGCGCATCACCATCTCGCCGGCCGACATCCTGCTCAACGTGCTGCCGGTGTTCCATTCCTTCGGCCTGACGGGCGGCACCATATTGCCGCTGGTCACCGGGGTAAAACTGTTCCTCTACCCCTCGCCGCTGCACTACAAGATCATTCCCGAGGTCGCGCGCAAGGTAAAACCGACCGTCATGTTCGGCACCGACACGTTCCTCGCCAATTATGCGCGCACCGCCAAGGATGGCGATTTTTCCAGCCTGCGCTTCGTCGTTGCCGGCGCCGAGGCGGTGAAACCGGAAACCCGCCGCGTCTATCGCGAGCGCTTCCAGGCCGAGATCATTGAAGGTTTCGGGCTGACCGAGGCCGCGCCGGTGGTTGCCGTCAACACCGCGATCCACGGCCGCGACGGCACGGTCGGCAGGCTGCTGCCGGCGATGCGCATGAAGCTGGAGCCGATCGAAGGCATCTCGGACGCCGGCCGGTTGTGGCTCGACGGGCCAAACCTGATGATGGGCTACATGACCGCGGATCGGCCCGGCGAGTTGCAGCCGCTGACCGGCTGGCACGATACCGGCGACATCGTTGCCGTCGATCGCGAAGGCTTCATTGCCATTCGCGGCCGCGCCAAGCGCTTCGCCAAGATCGCCGGCGAGATGGTGTCGCTCGGCGCGGTCGAGATGCTGGTGCAGTCGCTTTGGCCGGAAGAACGCCATGCGGCGGTAGCGGTGCCGGACAAGCGGCGTGGCGAGCGCATCGTTCTGGTCACCACCGCCGACGATGCCAATCCCGACGAATTGCGCAAGTTCGGCAAGCAGGCGGGTGCGGCCGAATTGATGGTGCCGAACGATATCGTCAAGGTCGAGGAAATCCCCGTGCTGGGGTCGGGCAAGACGGACTACGTCTCGACCCGCAAGCTGGCGATCGACAGGCTGGGGCTCGGCGTCGCGGCCTGAGACAGATCAGGGACTTCGGCGGACCTTCTATCCTATGTCCGAGGGCGGCACCTTCTCGCCCTCCAGCTTGGCGCGCTTGGAATAGGCGCGCACGGAAAACGGCAGGAAGATCAGGTAGCCGGCGACCGACGCGGTCAGCGTGTACCAGGGATAGGTCATCAGCAAGAGAACGTAGAGCACGACCGCCAGGATGACGGGCAGCACCCGGTCGCCGGGGATCTTGATGCTCTTGCCGGAATAGACCGGCAACCGGCTGACCAGGAGGAAGGCGACCAGCACGGTGAAACCGGTGGCGATGAAGGCAGCCGGGCGGCTTGGCTCCAGCCCGAGCCGCAGGAAAGAGAGATAGAGCGGCAGCATCACCAGCACAGCACCAGCCGGCGCCGGCACGCCGACGAAATATTCGGACTGCCATATCGGGCGGTCGGCCTTCTCGTCGTCGAGCACGTTGAAGCGGGCGAGCCTGAGCCCGCAGGCGATGGCGAACAGCAATGCCGCGATCCAGCCCGGCGAGCCGGCACGGTCGAGCAGGAAGGCATAAAGCACCAAAGCCGGGGCGACGCCGAAATTGACGATGTCGGCCAGCGAATCCATCTGCGCGCCGAATTTGGAGGTCGCCTTCAGCATCCGCGCCAAGCGGCCGTCAATGCCGTCGAGGAAGGCTGCCAGCAGCACCATCACCACCGCCGGCTCAAAACGGCCTTCGAAGCCGAAGCGGATGCCGGACAGGCCGGCGCAGATGGCAAGCACGGTGACGAGGTTGGGCAGCACCATGCGCATCGGAATCTCGCGGATGCGGGGACCGCCGCTGGCATGGGCCTCGAACTTCTTATATTGCGTGCCCACGGCTCAGGAAATCCGCACGAGAGGCGTACCGGCGACGCCACCGAATTCGGCCAGCACGGTTTCACCGCCGACCGCTGTCTGGCCGACGGCAACGCGCGGCGTCGCGGTCAAGGGCAGGAAGACGTCGACGCGCGAGCCGAAGCGGATCAGGCCGAAACGCTCGCCGGTGCCGATCGAGCCGCCCGCCTCGGCCCAACAGACGATCCGCCGCGCCACCAGACCTGCGATCTGGACGGCGGCGATCGTGCCGTTGGGGCTTTCGATGACCAGGCCGTTGCGCTCGTTCTCGGTGCTGGCCTTGTCGAGTTCGGCGTTGAGGAATTTTCCAGGCCGGTGTTCGATCTTGACGATACGGCCGCGTACCGGGGCGCGGTTCACGTGGCAGGAAAAGACATTCATGAACACCGATATGCGGGTCATCTCGACATTGCCGAGGCCAAGTTCGCGCGGCGGCACAGCCGGTCCGACAGCCGAGATGATGCCGTCGGCGGGGCTCACCACAAGGCGGTCGTCAATCGGGGTGACGCGCTCGGGATCACGGAAGAAATAGACGCACCAGGCGGTCAGGATCAGGCCGATCCAGAACAGGATCGACGAGAAGTAGCCAAGGAAAAGCGTCGCCGCGCCAAAAGCCGCGATAAAGGGATAGCCTTCGCGATGGATCGGTACGAACGCGTTCTTGACCGTATCGACAAGGCTCATCGGGTGTAAACGGGCTCCGTTTCAGGTGGGGCCTCAATAGCCGAAAGCCCCCCTCGCCGCAACGCAACAATGGCTGGCGCGGGCGAACGGGCAAGGGCCCGCTGTATCCGGATGGCCGGACACTCTGTCTTTCGTGAAGCCGCGACCGGCTTGCATGCCCATGCCATTGCCGTCAGAATTCCGGCCCACGTGGCACCAACGTCCATCTCCATGCAACCTTCTTCCCGAGCGAAATGCAGTGATCGCAGGGGCCAGGATGACGTTCCAGCCCGATCTAACTCGAACAGTTTATTCGCCAGCTGCGGCGCTCAGGTCGAAGTGTTCCTCAAGCTCATTTCGATAAGCTTCCACCAGACTTTGCTCATTGCCACCGCGTAACATCACGCCACGGTCTGGGTACGACTGGAAGAGAAACGCGTGACCACCTGCCATCACCACCCAATTCACCACCGGCCCTCCTTCGTTCTGCACGACAGAATTCGCCGACACGACTGCGTCAGTTGGATCGAATCCAGCCTTCCGCAGCAAAAGATCGACGGCTACTGGCGCATGATATTCCTCGGCCAGTTCGATTACCTTTGCTATCGTTTGCGCATCGGCTTGACCGAGCTTGCGACCGACGCGAGGCGCACCAGCAGCGAGTATATTTTCACCCGGTTGCGCAATTGGCCGAACTTCCGGAGCGATATATCCATAGACGGCCGCATGGGTGTCGGTGGAGACGCAAAGGCGAAGCTCCTCTGCGTTGGTGCGCAGTTGAAAAGCTAATTGGGTCTCGCCCTCGACATCCAACATCCTCGCCACGCCAAGCGATAGTTTGACCTCGGGCGGTAGCGCATTGGCGCACGCGAGGCCGACTCCGACATCGCGCGTGCGAAACATCTGACCGACCAGTTCGCTGACCGATCGATGAAGAAGCCGGGATTCGCGCAGAGGATTGGCCATTGCCAACTGGAGGATAGCTTCATCGCAATCATCGTCGTCGACAATCTGCAGATCGGGCCATGATGCGATCCAGAGCGCCAATAGATCGATTATCGGAGAAGCCTCATCGGCGCCGTAGAAAGCATCATCAAGCGTGTCGAGAAAATCGTCGCGCCCGCCCTCGAAGCCGGTCTCTTCCGAGGCTTCGTCAGGGTGTTCGGAGACCCAGACGGACATCTCTTCCAGAGTCGCCAATTGCCCCTTCGCGCCAATAGCAATGAGGCCGGCACGAGCGTTGGCGACCATCACATCGAACTCACGGTCGGCATTGTGGATGAATTGACTATGACCGCCGTTATTCACCTCGGCGGAATATTGATCGGCATGGGAGACGTGCATCGCCTTTGGGTCGATTTCAAAATGGCGGTAGAGCCCTTTAAAAACCATAGCGTGAATAAATTTTTCGACTGCCAAGACGAGTTGAAAAGGCTTCTCAACGGCTTTGTCCACGGTTGAACGAGGCACGATTACCAACAGCCCGGCTTTCGATGCCTGTCCTACGGCAGGAAGTGGGATTCCCGACGGCTTCTCGGAATTCTTCTTTGGTCTTCGCGAAAAAAAACCGAACATCCAAATACTTCCCTAAACTCTAATAGCGAACAATATCACCAGGTCAGAAAGATAAAAGGGCTCAAGATTGATCTGCCGCACTTGCATAGGAAGATTTGTTCCGAAATTCCTGACTGCGGTGTCGGCACCCCATCGGCTCGACCGTCCTTGGTAGGATAACCGGCAAGGAGTCCCTTACATGCAGCAGTCACCTGCCTCCCAAGCGCATCTCATCACTGCCGGCCTCGCTTTCGGCGAGTCGCCGCGCTGGCATGACGGACGGCTGTGGCTTTGCAACTGGGGCACCGGCGAGATCATCGCCGTCGATGCCGAAGGCAACCGCGAGATCATGCTCACCGTGCCGGCCGTGCTGCCCTACTCCATCGACTGGCTGCCGGATGGTCGTCTGCTAGTCGTCTCGGGCCGGGAACGCTTGCTGCTGCGGCAGGAAGCCGATGGCAGTCTCGTCACCCATGCCGATCTGCGCGGCCTCTCGAAAAGTCCGTGGAACGAAATCGTCGTCGACGGCCGCGGCAACATCTATGTCAATGGCGGGGGACCGGCGCCGGCTCCCGGCCAGCATTTCGGCCCGGGCACGATCGTGCTGGTCACGCCGGATGGTTCGGTCCGGCAGGTGGCAGAGAATATCGCCTTTGCCAACGGCATGGCGATGAGCCCGGACAACAAGACGCTGATCATCGCCGAATCCCACGCCAGCCGGCTGACCGCTTTCGACATCGCCGCCGACGGTACCTTATCCAACCGACGCGCCTGGGCCGAACTCGACGGTTACCCCGACGGCATCTGCCTCGATGCCGAAGGGGCGGTCTGGTACGCGGATGTTCCAACAAGCATTGCGTTCGGGCGCGCGAAGGCGGTGAGGTCTTGCAGACCGTCACCATCGATCGCGGCTGCTTTGCCTGCATGCTGGGCGGCGCGGCCAGGCGAACCCTGTTCATCGTCGCCGCGGAATGGCGCGGCTTCGAGCACATGGTCAGCGAGACCCGGACCGGCCAGGTGCTCAGCGCCGAGGCGCCGGCACCCGGCGTCGGCTGGCCGTGAACCTATGCTTCGGCAATTCGCTGGTAGTTGGCGATGTCGGCTCGCACGCCGAGCCGGGTGATGGTCTCCTGCGGGTTGAAGGCGATGCGCTCTTGCGCGGCCTTGACGATCGGCACGACCTTGTCGACAGCCGCCTGGCTTTCCCATTCGACGATCGTGACGAGATTGAACTCGCCCGGCCCCGAAAATTGCTCGAGCAGGAAATCCTGCACGAAACCCTGCTGTTGGCGCAGCAATTCGTGCGTTGTCCTGACCTTGGCGAGGATCTCCGCGCGGGCGGCGGCCGGGACGACGAACTTGTCCACCCTGAACACGCTGCCGCTGTTACCATTATGATTTGTGGCGCTCATTTCGATTCTTCCGTTCCTGGATCATGGTGTTTGCGGGCTCCTGGAACGGCGTACAATCTCAACTTAAGTTGAGGTCAAGCGGTGTTTTGAAACCTTTTCCTTCTCCCCTTGCGGGAGAAGGTGGATCGGCGCGCAGCGCCGAGACGGATGAGGGGTGCGTGACGGAGTGAGGCGTTGGCGTTCCCTGGAACACCCCTCATCCGACCTCGCTTCGCGAGGCCACCTTCCCCCACAAGGGGGGAAGGAAAAACCTACGACACCTCCGACGTCCGCCGGCGAACGATAACACCAAATTCGTCGCTCTCGCGGGCGCGACGCAGGCGTTCCTCGGCCTCGGTCGCTTCGCGTTGGCGATCCCACATCGAGGCATAAAGGCCATGCTGGCGCATCAGCTCGATGTGGGTGCCGCGCTCGGCGATCTGGCCATCCTTGAGCACGATGATCTCGTCGGCCGAAATCACCGTCGACAGGCGGTGGGCGATGACGATCGTGGTGCGGCCCTTGCTGACCAGGTCGAGCGCGGCCTGGATCTCCTGCTCGGTGTGGCTGTCCAGCGCCGAGGTCGCTTCGTCGAGCATCAGGATCGGCGGCGCCTTGAGGATGGTGCGGGCGATCGCGACGCGCTGCTTCTCGCCACCGGAGAGCTTCAGCCCGCGCTCGCCGACCATCGACTTGTAGCCGTCGGGCAGTTTTTCGATGAACGGCCCGATCTGGGCAAGTTCGGCGGCCTTGCGCACCTCCTCCTCGCTCGCACCGACGCGGCCGTAGCGGATGTTGTAGGCGATGGTGTCGTTGAACAGCACCGTGTCCTGCGGCACCATGCCGAGCACCGCCCGCAGGCTCTCCTGGGTGACATCCCTGATGTCCTGGCCGTCGATCAGCACCTGGCCGCCCTGCACGTCATAGAAGCGGAACAGGAGCCGCGAGATGGTCGACTTGCCCGCACCCGACGGCCCCACGATGGCAATCGTCTTGCCAGCCGGCACGTCGAAGCTGACACCCTTCAGGATCTTGCGGTTCGGGTCATAGGAGAAATGCACGTCGCGGAACTCGACCTTGCCGGCGCTGACGACCAGAGGCTTTGCATCGGGCTTGTCGACGATCTCCTGCGGCACGTCGAGGAGGTCGAACATGTGCTCGATGTCGGTGAGGCCCTGGCGGATTTCGCGGTAGATGAAACCGATGAAGTTGAGCGGCACGGAGAGCTGCACCAGCATGGCGTTGATGAAGACGAAATCGCCGACCGTTTGCGTATGAGCCTGGACCTCCAGCGCCGACATGCACATCACGACGACCGTGCCGAGACCGAAGATGGCGCCCTGGCCGAAATTCAGCCAGCCGAGCGAGGTCCAGGTCTTGGTGGCGGCGATCTCGTAGCGCGCCATCGAGCGGTCGAAGCGCTCGGCCTCCATGGCTTCGTTGGTGAAATACTTGACCGTCTCGAAATTGAGCAGCGAATCGATCGCCTTGGTGTTGGCGTCGGTGTCGCTGTCGTTCATGTCGCGGCGGATCGAGATGCGCCAGTCGCTGGCCTTGACCGTGAACCAGACATAGACGCAGACGGTGACCGCGACCACGGCCACGTATTTCCAGCCATAGGTGAAGCCGAATATGCCGGCGGTCAGCGCGAATTCGAGAATGGTCGGCGCCGTGTTCAGCATGATGAAACGCACGATCGTCTCGATGCCCTTGGTGCCGCGCTCGATGATGCGCGACAAGCCGCCGGTGCGGCGCTCCAGGTGAAAGCGCAGCGACAGCTGGTGCATGTGGACGAAGGTGCGGAAGGCAAGCTGGCGCACCGCATGTTGTCCAACGCGGGCAAACAGCGCGTCGCGCAGCTGGTTGAAGCCGAGCTGAACGAGCCTCAGCACATTATAGGCGATGACCAGCATCACCGGGGCAAGCAGGAAGGAAGGCAGCGGCGGCGGCGTTTTGAAGCCGCCAGCCAGCGCATCGGTCGCCCATTTGAAGAAGTAGGGGCCGGCGACCAGCGTCACCTTGGCGACGACCAGCAGCAGTGTCGCCCAGGTAACCCTCGCCCTGAGGTCAGCCCGGTCGGCCGGCCACATATAGGGCCACAAATTGCGCAATGTCGTCAGGGTCGAGGTGTCGGCGGAGACAGTTTTTTCGGCCAATTTTCTTGCCTTTTGGGTGAGAGGGTCAGCGGCCGGAGCAGCAGGAATCGACGAGTGCGCCCAGCGACGCCGATATTTCGGCGAGCGCCGCGCGATCGACCGCGTAGCGCGAGCGCTGGCGGTCGGGCTCGAACCGGACCAGGCCAGCCTCGACCAATATCTTCAGATGCTGGGACACGGTCGACTGCGCCAGGTCGAAACGGTCGACGACCTCGCGGCAGCAGCAAGAATTGCTGGCCGAGAGGTATTTTATGATTTCGATCCGCGCCGGATGCGACAACGCCGCAAATCGCGCCGCGACAGCGCGACTATCGGAGATGCAGTTGGGTAAAGCGACGGCGCCGGTGGCGCGGCCTGGTTCAAGGACGGATTCTGTCATCGTTCATCGGCGATAGACGATGGAGGGCACCGCCGCAAGCTACTCTTCCGGGCAGATCGGACAGCGGCTAGTTCTGTGAGACGGATTTCTCGATCCCTGGGATCTCGGCAATCCGTTCAGCCAGAAACTCGACCAGCAAGCGGACCCTGGCAACGCCCGCGCGCTCTGGGACAATCAACATGTTGAGTGGAACGGACGTCAACGAATAGTCCGTCAGGATCGTCTCCAGCGCGCCCGCGGCCAGAAGATCGTCCACAAGCCATCGATGCGCAGGCGCGATGCCCCGAGCGGCAACCAAGGCCTGCCGCGCGGCAAGTCCATGATCGATCCGCAGTCGCCCCGCGAAAGGCACCATGTGGCGCTCGCCGCCGGCGCCCTGCAAAACAAGTGTTTCGCTGCCCGCCACGTTCGACATCCGGATGCCCTCATGTCGAGACAGATCCGAAGGGACAGAAGGCCTTCCCCGCGCCGCCAGATAGGCCGGAGACGCCACGAGCAGACGCCGTGACTGGCCGAGCGCCCTCAGCTTCAACGAACTGTCGGTGAGCGGCCCCAGGCGGAGCGCGATATCGATGCCCTCGCGGACGAGGTCCACCCGCTCGTCCGTGAGGCTGAGATCAATCCCGATGTCGGCGTGACGGTCCTGAAAAGCGAAGATGAGGCGGCTGACGTGCAAGACACCGAAAGCCGCCGTACAACTTATCCGGATCGTACCGGCGGGCGCGCCGCGCGTGCTCCGGGCCTCATCGCTGGCCTGTTCGACAAGGCGCAGGATTTGAACGCTGTTGGCGTAATAGCGGCTGCCTTCAGCGGTCATCGTGACACGCCGGGTCGTTCTGCTGAGCAAAGGCACGCCAACAGCTTCTTCGAGTTCCCGCACGTGCCGCGTGATCGTCGACTGCCCGACGCCAAGCTCGCGCGCAACGGCCGACAGGCTGCCACGCTCGGCGACGCGAACGAAGGTGCGCATCCGCTCGAATGTAACGTCTGACTTATCCATTATTCGGCACAATGTTATTCATTGTCTACATATAGTGGATCACATCGCTGCTGGCTATCTTCACGTCAGTCCCCTCAATATTGGATCTGACCCATGAAAGTTCTGCTTGTCTTTGCCCACCCCGAACCACGTTCGCTCAACGGCGCCCTTCGCGATGTCGCCATAAAGGAACTAGAGGCTCAAGGACATGAGGTGCGCGTGTCGGACCTATACGCCGATGGCTGGAAATCCGCGGTCGATCGCGCCGACTTCCCCTTGCTCGAACCTGACGCGCGGTTGATACCCGTCGCGGCCTCCAAGAAGGCGTTCGAAGCCAACGCCCTAACCGACGATGTAAAGGCCGAGATCGAGAAACTCCTGTGGGCCGATACCTTGATCCTCCAGTTCCCGCTTTGGTGGTTCGCCATGCCGGCGATCCTCAAGGGCTGGGTCGACCGTGTGTTCGCCTATGGATTCGCCTATGGCGTTGGCGAGCATAGCGACCGGCGTTGGGGCGATCGTTACGGCGAGGGCACCCTCGCCGGGAAACGCGCGATGCTGATCGTGACCGTTGGCGGCTGGGAGGAGCACTACACCGCGCGCGGGATCAACGGACCCATCGACGACCTGCTGTTCCCGATCAATCACGGGATTCTCTACTACCCCGGATACGACGTGCTTCCGCCGTTCGTGGTATACAAGGTCGATCGTCTCGGAGAGGACGGCTTCGAGCCCGTGGCTGAACGCCTGCGTGACAGGATGCGGACGCTGGCGACGACGCCGCCGATCCCATATCGTCGGCAAAATGGCGGAGATTATCTCATTCCAAGCATGAATCTCCGCCCTGAGCTCGGCGACCCGGGTGCAGCCGGTTTCGCGCTTCACTCCAGCCGCGCCGGTGATGCCGGCTGATCGATACGGGGCTTCTACTGCGTCTTGGTCGGCGCCGTCGTCGCCTGCTCGCCCATTGCCTTGAGGTCGGCGGCTTCGCCTTCCTTCGACTTTTCCGGGACCATGAACACCTGCCCCGGCCAGATGCGGTCGGGATTCCTGATCTGGTCCTGGTTGGCGAGATAGATGGTCGAATAGCGCACCCCGTGGCCGTATACGCGCCGCGAAATCCGCCACAGCGTGTCGTTGCGGCGGATGATGACGGCGCTGTCGGCGTGTTCGAGCTTGGGTGCCACGACCTCGGGCACATCGCTCGGCGGCGTGGCTGCCGCCGCGATGGCCGGAGCCTCGGCGGCGGGCGCCGCTGGTGCCGACTCAGCCGGAGCGGCGGCAACGGCTGGCGCTTCGGCGGCAGAGGCCGGGGCGGCAGGCTTGGTCTCTGCTGGCTTGGTCGATGCTGGCTTGGTCTGGGCGGGTGCCACGGCGGCAACCGCTTGACCCGGCTCACGCTCGAACGGCACAGCGGCGCGGGCGACCACCTTCACGCCATCGGCATCGAGGCCATCGACATGGATGGTGTAGCTGCCGACCGGAATGTCGCGGGTCGCCTCGACGAGGAAATGACCGTCGCGCGATGTCTGCGCATCGCCGAGCAGGATGTCGTTGGCGTAGGCGCGCACCTTGCGGCCCGGATCGGCAAGGCCGGCGACAAAGATCTTGTTGCCGTCGATCTCGATCGCCTCGACGACGATCTTGGGCTCGGCCGCGGCTGCGGCGGGCGATGTTGCCGGCGCCGGTGCAGCCTCGACGACTGCCGGTGCCGGAGCAACAGCCGCGGGCGCTTCAGCGGCCGGAGCCGGCGCTGGCACTGGCGGAGCGGCAGCCTGGTCGCCGGTGGCCAGCGCGGCCGGTTTGGTCTCGGGCGCGGGGACTGTCAGCAGTTCGGCCGGCTTGCCCGGCTCCTCGACCATCGCCAGCACCTGGCCGGTCACATCCTTGGGAACCGAAACGACGGCGGTCTGCACCGAGGCTGTCACCACGGTGCCGGCCGTCGAACGCAGGGCGATCGTATAGTCGCCCGGCTTCAGCGGATCGTCGAGCACGATGACAAAGGCTCCATCGGGACCCGCCACCGTCGAACCAAGCACGGTGGTGCCGTTCAGGATCTCGACCTTCGAATTGGGCGCCGCATTGCCGGCAACCACGATCGAACCGTTGCCCTCGACGCGCACGACGTCGAATGTCGGCGCGATCGGACCTGCCGCCGCGGGCGCTGCCGGCGCCGGTGCATCCGCTGCCGGAGCCGTCGCCTGCGGTGCCGCGGCGGGAGCGGCCGGTACCGCCGGTGCCGGCAGTCGCCCTTCCGTGCCGGGATCCGCCGGTTTCGCCTCGGGCGGCGTCAAGGCCGCTACCTGCGCCGGTGGCGTTGGATGAAGATACGGGTCGAGCGCACCCGATACATAGGCGGTTCCCGCAGCCGCGACGGTCCCACCCGCCGCGAACAGGAACGCCTTCAGTGGATTAATTGCCATATTTCCCTACCCCTTAGCCACCTAATGCCGGTCTAGCGTGTTTTCCCAATGCCGACAAGAAAAACGGGCCGACAAGAAAAAGGGGCCGACAAGAAAAAGCCCGGCCTTGTTGCCTTGGGGCTTGACCCCGCTTTCAGACCCAATCACCAATCATCGGCATGAACACGATTCGATCCGTTTGCGTCTATTGCGGCTCGTCTCCGGGCCGTGATGAAACCTATATCAAGGCCGGTCACCTGCTCGGGCGCTCGCTTGCACGCTCCGGCCTCAGGCTGGTTTATGGCGGCGGCACCAAAGGTATCATGGGCGCCGTCGCCGAAGGCGCGCTCAAGGCCGGCGGCAAGGTAACGGGCATCATTCCGCGCTTCCTGATCAACAGGGAAGCGACCGAAACCGCGCTTGACCGGCTCGACGAGCTGGTAATCACCGACAATATGCACGAGCGCAAACATAAGATGTTCGAGAAATCCGACGCCTTTGTGGCGCTGCCGGGCGGTATCGGCACAGTCGAGGAGATCGTCGAGGTCATGACCTGGGCGCAACTCGGCCATCATCGCAAGCCGATCGTCTTCGGCAATGTCGGTGGCTTCTGGGATCCGATGCTGGCGTTGCTTGATCATATGGCGGCGGAAGGCTTCATTCACACCGCGCAAAGGGTCAAGCCGCTGGTCGTCAACGACCCCGAGGCCATCGTCGCCGCCATCATGGTGGCAGGCTCCTCCGTCGACGCCCCGACCGAGGGCGTGCAGTCGGTGATCGATAAGATGTAGGGGAATAAGGGAATAAGGCAGTACGGCAGTACGGGAAATCAAGGCGCATCGACGCCTGCCCTACTGCCCTACTGCCCTACTGCCCTACTGCCCTACTGCCCTACTGCCCTACTGCCCTACTGCCCTACTGCCTACTGCCCTACTGCCTACTGCCTTCCTCAAATCCCCAATCACCGCCCGCCGGTCATGCCGGCGCCAGGCCAGATGGATCGACACCGTGCGTTCGAACCATGGCAAATCGCGAAACATCACCCGCGGCGGTGCGGCGGCACGCAGGCTGGATTGAACCGTCGCCAGGCCGAGGCCGGCGCTGACCAGACCGAGCGAGGTCAGCGGATCGGCTGTTTCATAGGCGATGTCGGGCAGAAAGCCGGCCTTTGCACAAGCGGCGAGGAACTGGCCGCGATTGGTGTCGTCGGGCTGGCGCACCACGGTGATCCAGGTGCGGCCGTCGAGATGCCGCGGCCCGATGTCGGCTAGCGCGACAAGTGGATCATCCTCGGGGATAGCCAGCACCAGCGGCTCGCGCCGCACCAGCATGCTGTCGATGTCCGGATCGTCGGCCGGGGCCGGAGCGTAGACGAAGCCGAGATCGAGCACACGCTGCCGCAAATCATCGAACTGCGCGGCCGTGCGCCGGCTCCTGAGCTGAAGATGGAAATCCGGCCGCTCGCGGCGGAACTGCCTGAGCATGTCGGCGACCAGCCCGGCATGCACCGCGCCCTCGACATAGCCGATGGCGAGACGGCCGACCGCGCCGCTGGCAAGGTTGCGGCCGAACTCCTCCACCCGCCGCGCATCGGCGAGCAGCGCGCGGGCCTCGGTGAGGAAAGCGCGGCCCTCGGCATTGAGGTGGACGCGCTGCTTCGCGCGTTCGAACAGAGCGACGCCCAGTTGCGCCTCGAGCTGCATGATCTGCCGGCTGAGCGGCGATTGTGAAATATGCAGGATTTCGGCGGCGCGGCCGACGTTGCTGGTTTCCGCAACGGTGACGAAATATCTGATCTGACGCAGGTCGAACATTTTTCTCTGAAGCTTCAAGTCCTAGAAGGTCTCAACTTTAGCCTAGTCAGTCTTGGACAGTCTGACCATCGAAAAGAGATACTCGGCCATCCCAACCAAGGAGACCGACATGCAGTTCTTTGCCCTTCTCACCCGCAACACCGCCAAGTTCAGTGACGCGGACTTCGCACCCCTCCTGCCCGGCGAGGCCGAGCAGCGGCGCACGCTTTACGCCGAAGGCGCGGTGCGCCAGGTCTGGAACCGCGGCGATATTCCCGGCAGCGGCATGATGTTCGAGGCGGCCGACGACGCCGAAGTGCGCGGCCATCTCGCCACTCTGCCATTGGTCAAGGCCGGCATGATGGACGTCGCGGCAATCGTACCGCTCAACCCCTATCCCGGGTTCGGGCCGAAGCGCTGAACCGCCGCAATTGCAATGCGGTGATGGCGAAAGGCGCCGCCACCGCATTGCCGCCTCCTCGACACTCTGTGATCGGTTGTCAAGAAACCGTCACACGGAAGCGGGTTCGTGCGTGCTAGAAATCCCGGTCAGGTGCCGCTGCGCGGCGCCGCCTTGCAACTCGTATCTGGCACTGCGCCCAATGGATGTCGCCCTCCCCGAAGGCACCGACCTGTCGCCCTATCTGCCCGACGAGCATGGGCTGTTCTTCATCTATCATTTCACCGCCAGTGGCCTGCGCACCAAGGATCCTGCGCAAGCGCAGTGGACCTGGCGCAGCTATCAGATCACCGACCTGCACGCCCGCCAGGAGATCGGCGCCGAAAAGGCGCTGCCGGCGCCGGCCCGCGATGCCTTCCTCGCGCCCAGCCATGGCTGCCATATCGACTACGAGGACAACTGGCTCTTTGGCGATTTGCCTGATCTCAGGCACGATTTTTCGGAAGCGCGCGGGCTCGTCCATTTCCGCTTTGCCTTCAACGACACGATGCTGATCGGCGCCCGCAAGCAGCCGCTGGAGTCGGTCGATGCGGTCCGCAAGGCGGTGGAGAACGGATCACGGAAGTTCCGCTCGCCGGCGGAGCTGATCGAGGCGGTGATGGGCCAGTCGCTCGACGGCATGGGGGCAGAACTCGGCAAGCTCGGCGACACGCTCGACGGCATCGAGGACCGCGTGGTGCGCGACGCATGGCACAATGAGCGCCAGGCGCTGGTCGAGGCGCGCCGGCAGCTGGTGGTGATCCATCGGCAGATGGCGACGCTGACCAACCTGTTCCGGCATCTCGACCATTCGCATCGCGACGAGCTGCCCGACCTGATCAACGACATGGCGGCCAGGCTCTCGCACCGCGCCTTCACGCTCTACAATGACGGCGAGCAGTTGCAGGCGCGCACGAGGCTGCTGCAGGACGAGCTGATGGCCAAGCTGACCATGCAGTCGAACCAGTTGCTTTATGTTCTCTCCGTCATGACAGCGGTGCTGCTGCCGATGACCATCATCTCCGGCCTGTTCGGCATGAATGTCGGCGGGCTGCCGCTGGTCGATACGCCAATAGGCTTCTGGGTGGTGACGGCGGTGTCGATGGTTATCGCGGCGGCCACCTATCTGTTCGTCAGGCGGCTGGGCCGGGGGTTGTAGCGGCAGCGCGAAGATCCTCGATGATGGTGCCGGCGGCGCGGACTTCCGCTTCGTGGTCCGGCTCACGCCGCACCCTCGAAAGAGAGCCCGTAGGATTGGGCCCGGAACGCCACCGGGGCGAAGAAGGCGTCGGCGGCGGTGAAATGCGCGCCGGCGAGAAACGGCCCGCCAAAACGGGCAAGGCCATCGTTCCAGAGGTCGCCGAGGCGGAAGAGATCCTGCTTCAACGCATCGGACATCGGAAGCGGTTCGACGCGCACGCCGCAGCTCATCGGGCATGCTCCGCGCAAAGCTGTGAAACTCGAATGCATTTCGGCGGCGGCCGAACGCGCCCAGGCACGCGCTTTGGCCTCGACAGGCCAGACACCGTGATGCCGCTCGGCCAGATATTCGACAATGGCAAGCGAATCCCAGACCGCCCAGCCATCGTCGATCAGACAAGGCACCCGCCCGTTCGGCGAGAACGATCGGTAAAGGCTCCAGCTCGATCCGGTCGGAAACGGCATCAGCCGCTCCTCGAATGGAATGTCCAGCGCTCGCATCAAGATCCATGGCCGTAGCGACCATGAGGAATAGTTCTTGTTAGCGATGTGCAACTGGTACATCGAAACTCCCTATCGGGCGGAGGCCTTGCGTGCCGATGTCAGCATCGACCAGGAATAGATCGCCAGTGCCGTCCAGATCAGCGCGAAGGCGAGCGCCTGAGTGGTGCCGAACGGTTCATCGAAGATCAGCACGGCGATCAGGAAAACCATGGTCGGCGCAATATACTGCATGATGCCGATGGTGGAGAGCCGCAACAGCTTGGCGCCGAAGGCAAACAGCAACAGCGGCACCGATGTGACCGGACCGCAGCCGATCAGCAACGCCGTGTCGGTGCTGTTGCTGGACACGATGTGATCCTGTCCGGTCGCGATCAGGTAGACGATGTAGCCAAGCGCCGGCACCGACAGCAAAAGCACTTCGAGCAGAAAGCCCTGGCTTGGCCCGATCGGCAGCGTCTTGCGGAAGAAGCCGTAGGCGGCGAAGGAAAACGCCAGCGCCAGTGATACCCAGGGCAGCTTGCCGCCCTCGATCGTCAGCACCGCCACGGCGATCGCCGCAAGCACAACCGCGGCTATCTGCAAGCGGTCGAGCCGTTCGCCAAGCAGCAGCGCGCCGACGACCACACTGACCAGCGGGTTGATGTAATAGCCAAGCGCGGTCTCGACGGTGCGGTCGACGGCGATCGCCCAGACATAGATGCCCCAGTTGACCGAGATCAGCGCCGCCGTCAGCGCGGCCATGGAAATGGTGCGTGGAGAGCGCAATGCCGCCTTGAAGTCCGCCGTGCGGCCGGCCCAGATGAGAACCGCAGCGGCGATCGGCACCGACCAGACGATGCGGTGCGCAATCACCTCGGCGAGCGGCAGATGCGCCACTGCCTTCATGTAAAACGGCAGCAACCCCCACAAGAGGTAAGCACCCAGCGCCAACAGGAAACCGCGCCGGGCCTTCGAATCCGCGTCGAGTGTAATTACTTCAGTGACCATGGGCCAACGCTATGGCGCAGTCATCTCCGCAAGACCATCGCAAAGTTCTGATGGATCAATGGACTTTCGCTGATGGTTCAAACTTACTCGGCCGCAACCAGGCCCGCCATCTCCCGGTTCTTCATCAGTTTGTAGACGATCGAATCCATCAGCGCCTGGAAGGACGCGTCGATGATGTTTTCGGAAACCCCGACGGTCCACCAGCGCGCACCGGTGCCGTCATGCGATTCGATCAGAACCCGGGTGATGGCCTCGGTGCCGCCATTGAGGATACGCACCTTGAAATCGGCGAGTTCCAGATCGACGATCTCGCTCTGGTACTTGCCCAGATCCTTGCGCAGGGCGATGTCGAGCGCGTTGACCGGGCCGTGCCCCTCGGCCACCGACATCTTCTCCTCGCCGTCGACCAGCACCTTCACGATGGCTTCGGACACCGTCTTCAACTGGCCGTTGGCGTCGAAGCGCCGCTCGACCATGCAGCGAAACGAGGTGACGTTGAAGAACTGCGGCAGGCCATGCAGCATCTTGCGGGCGAGCAGTTCGAAGGAGGCGTCGGCGCCCTCGTAGGCGTAGCCTTCGGCCTCGCGCTCCTTGACCACGGCAATCAGCGCGTCGAGCCGGTGATCGTCCCTGGGCACATCGATGCCGCGCCGCTTCAGCTCGGCGAGGAAATTGGCCTTGCCGCCCTGGTCGGAAACCATGACGCGGCGGCGGTTGCCGACCGTTTCCGGCGGCACGTGCTCATAGGTCGCCGGCTCCTTGGCCAGCGCCGAAGCGTGGATGCCGGCCTTGGTGGCGAAGGCCGAGGCGCCGACATAGGGCGCCTGCGCCTCAGGCGCACGGTTCAGGAGTTCGTCGAAGGCGCGCGAGAGCCTGGAGATGCCGGTCAGCGCTTCCGCCGAAACGCCGGTCTCGAAGCGATCGGCGAAAGCCGGCTTCAGCGCCAGCGTCGGCACGATCGACACCAGATTGGCGTTGCCGCAGCGCTCGCCGATGCCGTTCAGCGTGCCCTGGATCTGGCGCACGCCGGCTTGGACGGCGGCAAGGGAATTCGCCACAGCCTGGCCGGTATCGTCATGGGCATGGATGCCGAGATGGTCGCCGGGAATGCCGGAGGCGATCACCTTCTCGACGATGGCGCGCACTTCCGATGGCTGCGTACCGCCATTGGTGTCGCACAACACCACCCAGCGCGCGCCGGCGTCGTATGCCGTCCTGGCGCAGGCCAGCGCATAGTCCGGGTTGGCCTTGAAGCCGTCGAAGAAATGCTCGCAGTCGACCATCGCTTCCTTGCCCGAAGCGACTGATGCCTCGACCGAAGCCTTGATGGCATCGAGGTTTTCCTCGTTGGTGCAGCCGAGCGCGACGCGAACATGGTAGTCCCAGCTCTTGGCGACGAAGCAGATGGCGTCCGACTTCGATTGCACAAGGGCGGCAAGGCCGGGATCGTTGGACGCCGACACGCCTGCCCGCTTGGTCATGCCGAAGGCGACAAATTTGGCCTTCGCCGTGCGCTTCTGCTGAAAGAATGCGGTGTCGGTCGGATTGGCGCCGGGATAGCCGCCCTCGACATAGTCGAAGCCGAATTCATCGAGCAGCCTTGCAATCGCGATCTTGTCCTCGACGGAAAAGTCGATGCCCGGCGTCTGCTGGCCATCGCGCAGTGTGGTGTCGAAGAGATAGAGGCGTTGCTTTTTCATGATGGCAAGGTGCTTGAGCACCCCCCTCTGTCCTGCCGGCCATCTCCCCCGCAAGGGGGAAGATCGGCAGCTTTGATGACAGCGCTGGTCCTGCAACGTCGACGATTGGCGAAAGCGAAGGCGACATCCAATCTCCCCCCTTGCGGGGGAGATGTCCGGCAGGACAGAGGGGGGTGTGAAGGATCGCCGTGCATCGACTATACCTTCCCCGCAAACCGGTCGGTCGCCCGGATCAGTTGGTCAAGGATGCCCGGTTCCGAATAGGCGTGGCCGGCGCCCTCGATCAGGTGGAAATCCGCCTTCGGCCAGGCCTTGTGCAGCGCCCAGGCGTAGCGCGCCGGACACGGCATGTCGTAGCGGCCATGGACGATGGTTCCGGGGATGTCCTTGAGCTTGTGCGCGTCGCGCAGAAGCTGCCCCTCCTCCAGCCAGCCGGCATGGACGAAATAGTGGTTCTCGATGCGGGCGAAGGCGACGGCGTAGTCGTCCTCGCCAAATGGCCCGCTGGTCTCCGGCTCTGGCAGCAGCGTGATCGTCTCGCCCTCCCACAGGCTCCAGGCGCGGGCGGCCTCGATTTGCGCCTTGCGGTCGGATCCGATCAGCCGCTTGCGGTAGGCCGCCATCATGTCGCCGCGCTCGACTTGCGGGATCGGCGCCAGGAAGCGTTCCCACTTGTCGGGAAACATCTCGGAGACGCCAAACTGGTAGTACCATTCGAGTTCGGCCCGCGTCAGCGTGTAGATGCCGCGCACCACCAGTTCGCTGACGCGATCGGGATGGGTCTCGGCATAGGCGAGCGCCAGCGTCGAGCCCCAGGAGCCGCCGAACACCAGCCATTTGTCGAAGCCGGCCATCTCGCGCAGGCGCTCGATGTCGGCAATCAGATGCCAGGTCGTGTTGGCTTCCAGCGAGGCGTTCGGTGTCGATTTTCCGCAGCCGCGCTGGTCGAACAGGATGACGTCGTAGAGTTTGGGGTCGAACAGCCGCCGGTGCTTCGACGAAATGGTGCCGCCGGGTCCGCCATGCAGGAACACCGCCGGCTTGGCGTCCTTGGTGCCGGAGCGTTCCCAATAGACCTGATGACCGTCGCCGACATCGAGGATGCCCGAGTCGAATGGTTCGATTTCCGGATAGAGGGTACGCAAGCTCATAGTTTCAGGCCCTGTTGCGGCCAGTTGGCCGTTTCGTGATCGGGATGCTGGAAGGAGATGATCTGCTCCTGCCTGGCGTAGAAGTCTGGATCCTGGTGAATGGGCTGGTCGAAGATCGTCTCCACCCAGGGCAGCCGCGCGGCGTAATTGACCTGGATCTGCGGCGCCAGATCCGAGCGGTCGTCGAAGGCGCCGATGGCGATCTCGAGCCCGCCGGGCTGGCGGTAGGTCAGCGGTGTGCCGCAGCGGGCGCAGAAGCCGCGATCGATATTGACCGACGACTGAAAATAGCTCGGTTCCTCATGAGTCCATTCGACGCCGTCCTTCGGCACGGTCACCAAAGCGCCGAAGAAGGAGCCGAACTGCTTCTGGCACATCCGGCAGTGGCAGATGGACGGGCGCCCGAGCGCCCCCTTGATGCGGAAGCGCACCGCGCCGCATTGGCAGCCGCCGGTTCGAACCTGATCGGTCATGACTTTTCCTTTGGCGGCCACTGTTCCGTATCGTGGTCCGGGTGCTGATATGAGACGAGATCGGCGAGATACGGAGCCGATGATATATCGGCCATCGTCTCCTCGCCCGGCAGTTTCGGGATGGCGTCCACATAGGGCAGTTTTGCCTCGGTGCCCCACTGGATCGACGGCACGATCTCCGCCGGATTGTCGAACGCACCGATGGCGAGACCGACACCATCAGGCGCGGTAAAGGTCAGCGGCGTCCCGCAATTGGCGCAAAACCCTCGATCGACATGGCTGGACGAGCGGAAATATTTCGGCTCGCCGCGCGTCCAGTCGAGCTTGGCGCCGCGCACGGATACCAACGGTGCGTAGAACGAGCCGAACGCCTTCTGGCACATGCGGCAGTGGCAGACCGAGGCATCGCCAAGCGCGCCCTCGACGCGGAAGCGCACCGCGCCGCACTGGCAGCCGCCTGTGTAGACCGGCCGGTTGTGGAGGCTCATCGTTGCTCACTCCGGGTCATGGCAAACCGCCTCGACATTGTTGCCGTCGGGATCGAAGACGAAGGCGCCATAGTAGCTCGGATGATAGTGCGGGCGCAGACCAGGCCCGCCATTGTCCTTGCCGCCGGCGGCACGGGCCGCCGCATGGAAGGCATCGACCTCGGCACGGCTGCGCGCGGTGAAGGCAACGTGCTGGTGGTCTCTCGGCTTGTTCTTGCCGGTACTCAACCAGAACACCGGCCGGTCGCGGCCATAGCCGCCGACCTTGGCGCCGCCGGTGTATTCCAGCGGCACCATATAGAGCAACGACGCACCAAGCGGCGCCATCGCCTTGTCGTAGAAAGCCTTCGAAACATCGAAATCGGCAACGGTGATGCCGAGATGGTCGATCATGAAACAGCCTCCCTTGCTGGTTCGCCCGCCGGCCTCGCGGCATTGCCCAAGCCGGCCTCGATGACAATGTGCTGACAGACATTGTCGATACCGCGAATGACGTCGTCGTTCCAGAAGCGGAGGACGGTCCAGCCAAGCCCTGAGAGCCTGGCACTTCTTGCTATATCGAATGCCGAAGTCTCAGCCCGGGCATGCTGAGAGCCGTCCAACTCGACGATCAGCTTCTTGGCCGGACAGGCAAAATCGACAATATACCCGGCAATTGGCATTTGGCGTCGAAACGCCAATCCCATGAGCCGATGTGCACGAGTCTCGTTCCAGAGTTTTAGTTCGGCATCCGTCAATTGCTTGCGCATCTTGCGCGCATTGCCGCGGTTGTTGGTGGGTACCGGATAATGCGTCATCGCGAGGCGCCCCCCTCTGTCCTGCCGGACATCTCCCCCTCAAGGGGGGAGATCGGCAGCTTCGTCGATGGCGCCCAATCTTCAACGCCGACAGTTGGCGAAAGCCGAAGTGACGTCCAATCTCCCCCCTGTTTGGACCGGGGACATCGCGAACAGGTGTGCGAGGACATCGCGAACAGTTTGGCGTGCTTTGCGCCGGGAGGTTC
>NZ_JAIUIQ010000054.1:0-36026 GCF_020165735.1 Mesorhizobium sp. B283B1A | reverse complement strand
GATGGCCAATTCTATATTGCCGGCCTGAGAGACCCGCTTGCCGCCGACCCGCAAGCCCTGCTGTCGGGAACGCAGGTTGATCCCGGCAGGGTCCATTCGCAGTGGCAATTCTATCAGAGCCTTGATCCAAAGTTCGTGGTGAAGCGGCTGACGGCGTTGCTGTATCCGCTGAAATCGGTTCGGCTTTCGATCGTCGATAATCGCATTGTTGCCGAGGGTGAGGCTCCCGACACTTGGATAGATCGGGCGCGTGCCGCGGCCCGACAGCTTTCAGTAGGCGGACCGGAATTCGACATCTCCAAGGTTCGTGATGTGAGCCCGGAAGCACGCGAGGCGGAGCACTGGCAGTATTATGTGTCGCGACTTGAGGCCCAATCGGGAATCATCGTCGCTCAGCAAACGGTTAGGGGCGGCCAATTCTACATTTCCGGCCTGAGAGACCCGCTTGCCGCCGACCCGCAAGCTCTGCTGTCCGGAACGCAGATTGATCCTGCCCGCGTTCACTCACAGTGGCAATTCTTTCAGAGCCTTGATCCAAAGTTCGTGGTGAAGCGGCTGACGGCGTCGCTGTCCCCGCCGAAATCGGTTCAGCTTTCGATCATCCAAGGTCGCATCCTAGTCGTGGGGGAGGCTCCTGTCGCCTGGATCAACCGGGCGCAGGCCGCTGCCGAACAGCTTTCGGCGGACGGAGTGGTTCTGGATGTCTCGCAACTGCGCGAGTTGAACCTCGAAGAACTTAATTATTTGAGAGAGGCCATCCAGACGACTGATATTTTCTTCTCTTCCGGCAAAGTTGTGCCTGGACCAGAGCAACTGCCGGTTCTCGACAGGCTGGCGGATCAAATCAAGGAATTCGCCCAAAATGCCCGCAAGTCAGGCGTAGCAGCGCGTTTCATGTTGACCGGGCATTCGGACGCCACAGGCCGTGAGACGGCCAACGCGTCGATCAGTGCAGCCCGCGCCGAGACCGTTCGTGCGCTTCTCAACAAACGCGGCGTCGCGCCGGAACTGCTGCTGGTTCGGGGCGCGGGCACTTTTGAGCCGCTGGTACCTGAAAACAGTCAAGCCGGGAGCTCCACCAATCGCCGGGTTTCGATTACGGTAAACCTGGACTAGGGGAGCTCAAGATGGTGCAAAAAAAGATCTGCATGCTGGGCGGGTTCGCTGTCGGAAAGACGAGCCTGGTTCGCAGGTTTGTGCAAAGCATCTTTTCAGAAACCTACCTGACCACGGTGGGAGTGAAAATCGACAAGAAGAATGTCGCACTCCCGGATAAAACCGTCGATCTGATTTTGTGGGACTTGGCCGGCGAAGACGACATCGGCTCATTCCGCGTCAGCTATGTTCGAGGTGCAACCGGGCTTGTGCTAGTCGTCGATGGGACCCGCGCTGCGACGCTTGCCGTGGCGCTCACGCTGCGCGAACGGGCCGAGGCCGAATTCGGCGCAATGCCGTTCGTAGTGCTGATCAACAAATCCGACCTGGCCGATCGGTGGGCAATATCGGAGAGTGATATCAACGAACTCAGGCAGCGTGGATGGCAAATCTATCTGACGAGTGCGCTCTCGGGTGAGAATGTCGATGATGCATTTCGTCAACTTGCTTTGATGGTAACCAAGTAGATCATGCATGGATTGCCAAAAGAAGTCAGCAGTTGGATTTTCAACTTCTTCTACAATGGGAACTCCGTCGCTTATCTGAAAATCGACACTCAGCTTTGCGTGGCTGCGAAGGGCGGTAACGTTGAGCATTACGGGCTCTCGTCGCTTCGCATTGGCGAGCCTGTTGCCGAGCAGCTTGAATTCATGGAAGGTTTGCTGCCTTGTCCGGAGCTTCCGTTTCACATTACCATGGTCGAACTGCCCAGCGGGCGTGTCGCTGACCTTCATTTTTTTGCTGAGAATGCCTGCGTGTGGCTGCTCTTTCTTGACGCCACTGCCGAACGCGACAATAGGCAGCGGCTTCAACAAAAGGCTTATGAAATGACCCTCCTGCAAGAGAGGGAGCGTCAACTCAACAAGGAATTACAATCGACGAACGAGGCGTTGAGGAAGAGCCAGGAAGGATTGGCGCGTGAATACCATCGCGCCGAAACCCTCCTCCTCAACATACTTCCGGCGTCGATCGCGGAGCGGCTGAAGGCGCACAAAAAAATTGCTGACAACCACGCAGAAGTGAGTGTGCTTTTTGCCGACATAGTCGGTTTTACAGAACGGGCGCGGAGCGTCGGAGCCGTAACGACACTCGCAATTTTAAATTACTTCTTCAAGACGGCGGATCGGCTCTCGGAACGATACGGCTGCGAAAAGATCAAGACAATCGGCGATTGTGTGATGGTGGTCGCTGGCCTGCCCACCGCGCGAGCCGATCATGCGAAGGCACTCGCGCGCTATGCACTTGAGCTGCGTAAGGCGGTCAAGCGCGAACGCTTCGCAGGAGAACCGCTGAGACTCAGAATTGGAATTCACTCAGGGCCAATCGTCGCCGGCGTCATAGGCAAGAGGCGGTTCGCCTATGATTTGTGGGGCGAGACGGTTAATCTCGCCTCGCGTATTCAAACCTCCGCGGAGCCCGATGAAATCCGCATTTCGGATGCAACTCGCCAAATGCTTGGGCCAAATTTTGCTTGCGACCCACTCGAGGAAACGGAATTGCGTGGTACAGGTCGTGTGAGAATGTGGCGGCTCCCGGCCTGATTGCCGCGCAGCAGTGCCGATCCTGGGCTCATTCATCTCAAGCCCCGAGCTGTAACGCGAAGTTTCGACCCGGTGGTGACCGCCGACGGTCTATTGGGCGACTTGGGACACGGCTGACATCAGCTCTTGCGGGTTTGGCGCCCCAAACATGTATCGCCCACCTTCTGGCACCTCCGTGAAGCTCCAGCGGACGATCCCTTGCCGGTCCAGTAGGAACTGACCGATCAGTTGTCCGTGTCCCGTCGCCATCATCTGCTCATCGGCTTCGGTCACTTCATAATTATCCCTCTTGTTGAGGATTTCGGTGGCCGCAAAAGGATCCATTGGACCGGGCAACTCGCTTGGCATGTCGACCAGCATATCCTTTGCCGCTGCGATCGAGACCTTGTACGGCCAGTTCGTCTCGTTTTGGGTGAATTCGAGATTGGGTAGCCCAAAAGCACGATGGGAAGCGCGTTCAGGATCTGAGGCCGCAAGCAGAGTCGGCATCGGGTGGTAGCGGAAATAGAGACGCGCCCGTTCGATAGGCGTGTTGACCACCGTCAGGCTCTCCACGCCCTTTTCGCGCAGCTCCGGATCAATTCGCGCCTGAGCGGCGATATGGCGCCGGCAAAACGCACAATGCAGACCTCGAAACAGACCAACCAGCACCGGTTTTTGTCCGCGAAAGTCGTCAAGCGCGATCTTGCCATCCTGGGTAATGGCGTCGAGGACCAAGTTCGGCGCACGGTCGCCCGGTTGAAGCGGTACCAAGTCACTACGCGCGGACATTTCCAACCTCCAACCCCGGCTAGTCGAGAAAAGGCAGCACCACAAGCGCTTCCGGGTCGAGCCCGTGCTGGGCGCATATACCCTGCGCCAGGGAAAAGTAGCGTTCGGCCTCCGCCAGATTGTCGAGGTCGAGATTAAGCGTTGCCAGACCATCATAGCACGGAAACAGCAGTTGGGGCTCGCCCGTTTCGCGGGCGACGTCCAGTGCTTCGTGGAACAAGCCGACGGCCAGTTCCGGATGGCCGTTGCACTGGTGAATCTGCCCAAGCACGATCAACGGCACCGCCAGGTGCTCGCGCTGGTCGAGTGCCCGGTCGATCTCGATGGCCTTTTCGGCAGCAGGCACGCCCTCCGTTGGACAGCGATCGGTGAAAGTACAACAAGCCACCGCCAGATTGGCGAGGAGGCGCGCCTGGAAGCCCAAATCCCCAATATGGCGCGCGACTTCAAGACCGCGTCGACAGACCTCCATCGCCCGTGCGGGATCGATGGTCGTGTAAAGCACACCTAGATTAGTATAGCCGCGACAGGCCGTGCCCAGCAGACCGGCGGCTTCGGCCAATTCAATGCTATGCTCGACCTGACGCACGGCTTCACGGTTTCGCCCAAGGCGAGCCAGCGCGACAGCCTTCGTATTAAGTGCCTCGGCGGTTACGAGAGTGGCACCGCGCCCCACCTCGGAAACATGCTCTGCTGTCAGAGTGCGTACGCAATCCAACGCCGCGTCTGCCCATTTTGCCGCGAGATCGTGATCTCCGCTACGGAACGCTTGTCGGCCACGTTCTTGCCAGAGATGCGCCTGCTCGACCGGAGCATCCGCTCCATCGAGGAGCGCTGCCGCTTCAGCGTAGCGGAATTCTGCTTTGTCCCGCTTGCCGACGTCCCAGAGCAGCCGACCGATTTTACGCAGAACGCGGGCAGAGGCTACGCGATCAGCCGACTCACGGTATGCCTGCAAGGCCGCCTCGTAGTGGTGGTGCGCGATCTCGCGGCGGCCCGCCGAGCCGCTCAAATCGGCAATGCGCTCGGTAATTGTAAGTTTGAGCGGTGTTTGCCCGGTCGCCTCCAACGCAGTCAATGCTCGCTCGTAGAAACGAAGGGCGTCGTCGTTGGCGTATATCATGCGGGCGCGATCGCCGGCCGCCTGCAGGTAGTGCGCGCCCTTCTCCCGCTCGGCGCTTTGTGCGAACTGGTGACCGAGCACGGTCAAGTCCTCGAGCCGTTCCGGATTGTCGCCGCACAGTTGCTCCAAGGCAGCACCTATCCGCCCGTGGATTTCGGTCCGGCGTTGCCGGAGCAGATTCTGGTAGATCACGTCCTGCAGCAAGGTTTGCGTAAAGCGGTAGCTTTGCGACGAGACAGAGCCTGATCCGGCAACTTCCTCGATGATTTCCGCATCGCAAAGCAGTTCGCAGCCGGCTTCTAGCCAGGCGGGGTCGGCTGTCACGGTCCTCAGAAGGGTGGCATCGAAGCGCGGCCCGATTACCGCGGCTTCCTGGGCCAACCGGCGCACTTCTTGTGGCAGCCGGTCGAAGCGAGTGAGCAACATTGCCTGGACTGTGGCGGGAATGTCGGTTGCGACTTCGCCTGCTACGGTCCGCCATCGCTGCCCCTCGCGCACCAGTACACCGCGATCAACAAGGCCGCGAACAATCTCCTCGACAAAAAGAGGGTTGCCACCCGCTCGGTCGAGGATCTGATCGACGAGCCCTGTTGCGGAGCTTACCCAGCTCTCGCCGAAAAGCGCCGCCAGCAGGCTGCGTCCTTCATCGCTGTTGAGCGGTGAAAGCCTGAGCGCCGTGTGACTGACCCGACTTGAGTCGAGCTGGCCGCTCTCCGGTGCCGAGCGATGCGTGACTAGCACCATTAACCGCGTGCGTTCCAACCTGTCCATCACGAAACGCAGTGCCTCGAGCGAAACGGCGTCGGCCCAGTGCAGGTCTTCGACGACAATCAACAGCGGCGACAACGCAAGCCGCCGTTCGATGATGGTGCGGACCGCGTAGAAAATTTGCCGCCGGAGCTGCTCGGGTTCGACATGCTGCAAGGTGGCATCCGGGTCGCCAAGCCCAACCACATGGTAGAGCAAAGGCATCAGCCGCTTCGCCTCCTCGCCCTGCAGGCCGAGATCGGCAAGCAAGCCTGAGAGCTTCCCCCGCATATCGTCCCCATCGTCGTTTTGCATCATCCCGGCAGCACTGCGCACCACTGCGCCCAAGGCGCCAAATGATTGTTCGCCCAATGGTGAGCACGTGGTCTGTCGCACGGCGACGTTGCGAAAACGGTCCTCGTCGCCGACACGGGCGACGAACTCCTTCACCAGCCGCGATTTCCCGATACCGGCTTCTCCGACGAGGCGGACAAGTTGGGCCGTGCCGCCGCACGCCCGGTCAAGGCTCGCCAGCATTCTGTCGAGCTCCGCAGCACGACCTATCATCGGCGCGCTGAGGCCGAGCGCCTCGAGCCCACGCGCTGCACGCGGCACCGCAAGCGGTGCATCCAATCGATGGACGAGCACACTGCCAGCCTTGCCGCGAAGCACGACATCACCCATCGACTCGTAAGAGAAGGCATGCCGGGTCAGCCTGTGAGTGAGTTCGCCTACCAGCACTTCACCCGGTGCGGCCAGCGATTGCAGGCGTTGTGCTGTATTCACGGTGTCGCCGGTCACCGAATAGGATTTGGCGGTGCCGATGCCTAATCGTCCAGTAACGACGGGGCCAGTGTTTATGCCAATATGAAGTAATAGAGGCGAGCCGGAGTGAGAGGTGCTTTCGCCGAGCCGCGCCGTCCGGGCGATCATGTCGAGAGCGGCGCGAAGCGCACGCTCCGGATCGTCCTCATGCGCGACCGGTGCACCGAACAAAGCCAGCAGTGCATCGCCGATGAATTTGTCGACGAAACCACCAAAATTTCGCACCGCCGCCGTCAATTCCTTGAACAGCTCGTTCTGCAGGGTTTGCATGACCTCGGGGTCGAGCTGCTCGCTGAGTGTCGTGAAGCCGCAAAGGTCGGCAAAGAGGACGGTTACCGTCCGGCGATCGGCGTCAGAGATGGGCTGCAGCCGTTCGTCGTTATCAATGTTCGGAAGCAGCGACGGAGTTCGAGAGGGCGGCACAATGGTTCGGCTTGGTGTCGGAGCAAGCCGTTCGACGGCTTTTGCGGGCACACCGACGCTTGCCCCACATTTCGGACAGAACCCGAAATCAGATGCGCAGGGATAACCGCAACTGGCGCATGGCACGGGCTGGCGCTTGCCACACCTCGGACAGAAAGCGTAACCGCCCTCAACCTCGAAACCGCAGCCTGCGCAGTCCATCGAGCCAGACCTCATTAGGGGCCGTGACGGCGTGTTCTCCCTACGCATTTCCCGGCCTGTGTATTCACAAGCATGAACCCATAGCCTTCGATGGGCAAGCGGCAGCACAAATGGGCATCGGGCGATCGGGTGGGACCTGTGACAGCGCGCAGCCAATTCGGTTCTGCGTGGCTGTCGGTTGCGAAAGTTCCCTCTTGGTTCGGTCTTCCTGCTATCGTGAAGATAAGGAGACGGCCCTTGAGCGAGAATCGTAAGCTAGCCGCAATTCTAGCTGCGGATGTGGTCGGATATAGCCGGCTCGCGAGCGCGGACGAAGATCGTACATTGGCGAGGTTGCGGGCACTGCGCAGCGACCTGATCGATCCGATCATCGCAGTGCACCACGGCCGGGTGATCAAGCGCACTGGCGATGGGGCGCTGGTTGAGTTCCGCAGTGTGGTGGATGCCGTGCGATGCGCCATAGAGGTTCAGAATGGTATGGTTGAGCGCAATGCCGGCGTGCCTCAAGACCGCCGTATCGAGTTCAGGATCGGCATCCATCTGGGAGATGTGGTCGAAGAAAGCGACGGCGACCTGATGGGCGACGGCGTCAACATCGCTTCGCGTTTGGAGGGACTCGCGGCGGCCGGCGCCATCTGCCTGTCCGAAGATGCCTATCGCCAGGTCAAGGCCAGGCTCGACCTCTCCGTCAGCGATCTCGGCAGCACACAGCTCAAGAACATCGCCGAGCCGATCCGGGTCTATTCGCTCCAAGTTGGCAGCGCCGGGACCGCCATCCCGGAAAGCGCAACTAGCCGGCCGGCTACGGCAGTGCCGCCGAAGCTGTCGATCGCCGTGCTGCCGTTCGCCAACATGAGCGGTGACGCCGAACAGGACTACTTCGCCGACGGCATTTCCGAGGATATCATCACGGCCCTGTCCAAACTGTCGCAGCTCTTCGTCATCGCACGCAATTCGTCGTTCACCTTCAAGGGCCAGAACGTCGGTGTGCAGGAGGTGGGCACGAAACTCGGCGTGCGGTATGTTCTTGAGGGTAGCGTACGCAAGTCGGGGAACCGGGTGCGCATCACCGCGCAGCTCATCGACGCAACCTCGGGCGGCCATCTTTGGGCGGAGCGGTTCGATCGCGACCTGACCGACATATTCGCCGTGCAGGACGACGTGACGCAACAGATCGTCGGCGCGCTGGCGCTTAATCTGACCGCGGGTGATCGGCAGCGGCTGGCTACCGAGTACCCGCGCAATACGGAGGCGTATGACTATTTCCTGCGGGGCAGGGAGCTGTGGCACCGGCTAACGAGGGAGACGAACGTCGCGGCTCGTGACCTCTTGCAACGTGCCATCGAACTTGACCCGAAATTTGCCTCTGCCCACGCATTCCTGGCCCTTACCCACGGCATCGATTACCTGAACCGGTGGGGTGCGTCGCCCCCGGAATCGATGGCGCAAGCGGAAGAGGCCGCAACGCGAGCGGTAATGCTGGATGGCAGCGATCCCTGGGCGCACTGGGCGCTTGCTATTGTCAAGCTGTACACACGGCGACACGATGGGGCCATCGACGAGGCCGAGCGCGCGCTAGTCCTCAATCCGAACTTCGCCGAAGCGCACGTTGCCCTCGGCGAGGCGCTGTACTATTCGGGCAGATCCGAAGACGCCGTCGAGAGTTTTGCCCGGGGAAAAACCTTGAATCCATATTTCCCGGATGTGCTTCTCCACTTTCAGGCTTTGGCCTTGTTTCAACTTGGAAGGTACGAAGAGGCCGCTGACCTCTTGATGCAACGGCTGGCTCGCAACGCTGTCACCGACGTCTCGCGGGCGCTTCTGGCCGCCAGCTACGGCCATCTGGGCCGTTTCGCCGAGGCCCAGGCGGCATGGCAGGAGGTGCTTCGCGTCAATCCTGACTATTCGCTGGAATACCGTCGCAAAGTCCTGCCCTACAAGAACCCTGCCGATTTCGAACTCATGGTGGAGGGGCTCCGCAAGGCCGGTATAGAGCAATGACAGGTGAGGCCATGCGGCGGGATCAGACGCTGTAGGCTTGGCCGATCTTGCGCCATCGCGCGTTTTCGCGAATCAGTTTCAGGTTGTCGGTGGCCTCGGCAAATGTCCGCGAACGGTATTGCCGGAGCAGATCCGCGAAGAGCGCCCCTTCCGGTAGGCCGGCAAGCTGCTCGCGGACCGAAATCTTTTCATCGATGACCCGGGTGCCCCAAGCATTTTCCCTTACCTGCAGCTCCGCAGCCAGATCACGCTCTTCCGATACGGTTTCGTCCAACGCAGCTAGGAGGATCGAGTGGAAAAGCGCTACATAGCCAATCTGTCTCAGGCCGCCGACAACCCGCACCCGCGGCAAGATGGCGAGAACCAGGAACGTCAGGAACAAGTTCGGCAGCAGCACGCCGTCCAGCAGCGCCTGCCTAAGATGTGGCCGCTCGAACGGGATGGAAAGACCATGCGGCTTGTCAGGCTCCATCAGGTTCCCGTTCTCAAGAACGAGCTTGCGCACGCGCTCCTCGCGGATGCCCCAGAAATAGTCCGTGGCATTGGGGAGGAACCTGCCGAATGGACCCGATGCCGCCTTTTGCAAGGCATGTTCGAGGCGCCGGCGTCTTGCGGGTTCGATGAGCAGCCTGGAAAGAAGACTGCCGTCATGTCGTAGATGCCGCGCCATGGCAGCCGCGGCGAGCCGATCATCGATGAAAACCGGCAGGGCCATGCCGGAGCGATCCCAATTGACGACCAGATCGTCGTTCAGCGCTATTATGGCATCGGCGGCGGTTCCAAAGACCTTATCCTGGTGGGCAAGCAGTGTACCTAGCCAGCGGCTGGCATCCGTTTCATCGCCCACCGCTTCGAGCGCGCGCTTGTTGAGGGAGACGGGACCGGCCGCGCAGGCGCTTTTGCGGCACAGCTTGTGGCGCCCCATGCCAAACAGGTTGACCTTGTCGTCACCGACATGGAGCCATCCGGGCCCCTCCCGGCCAATTGTCTCCATGGTCATCGTCGTTCCCATGAAGCCGACGAAGGCTGACAACTCGTTTTCGACCGCGCCGAGCCAGGCAAACAGGAGGGAATCGAAGGTGATCCGATCCATCAGAAGCAGGCAGTGCAGACCGGACTGGATCACCGGTCTGTACTCGAACTCATCGAGGGCCTTGCCGATCTCCTCAGGCTGCATAATTACACCGAGGCGCTGATGCAGGACTTCGCGCAGCATTGAGCGGGCAGCGATCGCCGGGACCGATACTGGCCTTGCCACCGGGCGCCACAGATGGCGGGCGTAGTCGGAAACCGGCGCATTCCAGTTCTGCTCGATGTCACGCACGACTTCCGGGCAGAGCAGCGACAGCACAGCCAGAATTTCCGCCGGAGGCGCAGGGGTTGGATCACAGACGTCGGTCATCGGTCCCGTCTAACCGCTTGCGGGGCAAACGCCAAGTGAGAGCGGATCCGGCACGAATTGTCTACGTCAACGCCATAAGCTGGGTCGTGAGAGATGATGCAATGAGCCTCAGATTGCGTGTTGTCGCTGTCCCGGCACTCCGAGGATACCTGCTGTCGACCGCGCTCGTGTCGCCAGCACGTTGATAAAAGCGGATCTTAGAACCGCAGCCGGGCCATGCTCAGGAGGTCGTGGTACTGCCCGTCGGTAAAACCGGCCTTCACATGCCGTCCCTCGACCTCGAAGCCATGGCTGGTGTAGAGGCGGATGGCCGGTTCGTTGTCGGCATAGACGCTCAATTCGACCCGCTTCAGGGCGCGCCAGTTGTCGGCCACGTCAAGCAGCGCGCCAAGTATGGCCGAGCCGATGCCCCTGCCGACAAAGCCATCGTCAAGGCCGATATTGATTTCGCCGATATGCGAACGGCGCGGCGAGCTTTGCACGATCAGGCTGCCATGGCCGACGACCTTGCCGTCCAATTCAGCGACGATCCAGGTGGTTTCCTGGCCGGACTTGGCTATGCGCCGCTCCACCTGCTCCACCATCTCGAACGGCATCCTGAGCGTGCCCCAGCGAAAGCCTGGCATGTTGAAGATGGCGCAAAGCGCCTCGGCATCGCCTGGCCGGACGGCTCGGAGCTGCGGCTGGATTTTCTCCACCGATGGAGAGGTCGTGCTGGTCATGGCTTTCCTGGCGATGCAATCGGCCCTACACGATGCACCGGACGTCACCTGAAAATCCAGCCGTCTCTCCCGCCTATGCTGTCGATTGCGAACCAAAACACCGAGAGGCGGTGTAGAGTTTTAAGGCGCCGCTGATGCCGATCCAGCCGAAAAGGGCGAGCCAGCTCAATGTAGCGGCCGCCGTCCAGTCGATCCGGTGCATCGCGCCGTCGGTGATGACGAGGCCAAGGATGGAAAGCAGGCCGACCAGAAATTGCGCCAAGCCTAGCACCAGCAATTCTTCGCGCGGCGCGCTTTTCCAAATAAGGTAGGTCCCGCCAGCTCCGGCGAGGAAGATGGCGCTGTAGACCTGGGCGTGGAAGGGATCGACCGTCCATGGCCAGGTGCTGCTGACCATAGCGGGAAACAGCAACATGCCCAAGCCATAGAGCCCAAGGACCGCCGTTTCCGCCAACATGTAGCTGCGCCATGCCGGGCTCGGGGTCACGCCATTTGCTGACTGACGGGCCCTGGCCCGCCACAGGAACAGCCCCGATATCGCGACCGAACCAAGATAGACCAGAAACCACAGCCAGGCCGCTTTTCGCTCGAAGTTGAAATAGCCGAGATTGATCAACGAAACCGCCGACACTATGAGGGTGAAGATGAACGCCATGACCAGCACGAGCCTGCCCGGCGACCAGCGATTCCAGAATAAGAGCGCCGCCATCACTGCCATTTCGGCGGTGTAGAAGCCGCCGAGAAAGCGGGCACTGAACGGCGTGACGGGCCAGGGCCAGCGCGGCTTGACCAGCGCAGGCGCGAAAAACAGGCCGGCGCCGACGATGAGGACGATAATGACCCCTGCCGAGAAAAGCCGTAGCGCCGCGGGAAGTGGCGGGTTGTTGGATGTCGGCACGGGAGAATGCCCCAAAGATGAATGCCCCATGCACCCACCCTAGCGCCCCTTGCGGCCGGTGAAAATCCGCCGCATGCAAATTGAGCTGTCATCAGATCTATCCATTCGAATGGCCGTTCGATCCCTTTCGACGTAAGATGGGGTGCGCGGACCGAAGCCCGGTCCGGCCAATACGCCTCGCGGCGCATTTTCCGGAGCCTGCACGATGACCGAAGCTCAGGATCTGTTCTCACTTCTGCGGCAATCGACCGATGTCGATCCGCAGGCAATCGATGCGATCCGGCGAACCATCGCCGAGGGCAAGGACCGCGAGCTTTGCCGCATCAATGCGCTGGCCTTCGCCAGCAAGAATGGCGTCGACGAGGAGCGCACCATCAGCGCCTTTCTGCATGCGGCGCGGGTGGGCATCTTCGACATCTCCTGGAATGTTCTGTGCCCCGGCTGCGGCGGCGTGCTCGACACCAACGCCACGCTGAAAACCATGCAGAAGGACGAATACACCTGCGCGCTGTGCTCCGAGGGCTATTCGCCAACCCTCGACGAAATGGTCGAGGTGACATTCACCGTCAGTCCACGCATACGCAAGATTGCCGCCCACACTCCACACGAACTGCCGTTGGTGGAATATTTCCGCCAGATCTACTTAGCGTCCGGCGCCGATCTGCCGGAAGAAGGTTTGGCGGAGAAGATGGAAGAGTTCTCGCTGGAGGATATCGAGCTTGCGCCCGGTGAAAAGGCGGTTCTGCCCATACAGCTTCCGCCTGAATTCGTCATCGTGTTCGAGCCGGTCACGCATTCAGCGCAGTTCATCGATGCTAAGGGCGAACCAACAAAGGAGCGCCGAAGCCTCTCCTTGGTTTTCGACCGCGACCATGTCCAGAACCAGACGTTGGAGATGCAACCAGGCCCTTTGCGCATTTCCCTGGAAAACAGGACCGACACCCGCGTGCTGCCGACGGTCTTCATCGCAGGCCACGCATTGCATGATTTCCTGGGCAAGCGCCGGCCCTTCCTGACCGCCAAGCGCTTGCTCACCAACCAGACGTTTCGCGATCTCTATCGCACGGACACGCTCGATATCAACCAGCGGCTGAAGATCACCAGTCTGACCTTCCTGTTCACCGACCTGCGCGGATCGACCGAGCTTTACGAGCGGGTGGGCGATCTGTCAGCCTTCGATCTGGTGCGCGAGCATTTCCAGGTGCTGCACGAGATCGTCGCGGCCGAGGCGGGCGCGGTGGTGAAGACGATCGGTGATGCGGTGATGGCGACCTTCGCGACACCTGATCGTGCGGTGGCCGCGGCCCTCAGGATGCGCGATGCCATGCGTGGGCTCAATGAAAAAAGCGGCCGCGAGGACCTGCTGCTCAAGATCGGAGTCCATGCCGGCCCTTGCATCGCCGTGTCCATGAACGAGCGGCAGGACTATTTTGGCCAGACGGTCAACATTGCTTCACGGGTCCAGAACCTCGCCAACGCACAGGCGATCTTCGCCACCCGCGCGGTGGTCGACGACAATCTCACCGCCGATCTGTTGCGCAGGAACGCGCTGACCCCCGTGCCTCACGAAGTCTCGCTGCGCGGCATTGAGCGGGAGATCGCGGTATATACAATCCCCTGAGGAATTTCAGAGCAATTCCTGGACAAGCGTGAAATGGTTTCCGGGAGAATGGCTACGCTTTCGCTTGGCAATTGCGTTAAAACGAGAAGCTGGAGCAGCGTTTCCGTGAAGCGCTCTCGGCCGCTCACAAGCGCTTGCAGAGGAAATAACGATCGGCAGGCTCCGACGTCGGCGCCGGAAGGGGTTGCAGCAACGGGTGATCGAGCGGCGTGCCACTGACCGCGAAGCCGCCAACGCGAAGCAGGCTCGCAATCAGATCGGGAAGCCAGGTAGCGGTCACTGCATCGCGATCATCATAGCCGGTGCCGATGTCGGCATGAACAAGGGCGGCTTCGATGCCGATGAACTTGCGGCCCGTTTCCCGTATTTCGCCGAGCACGAGGTTTTCAGCTTCGGGAATGGAGCTGGCGTGTGCGCCGACTTCGCGGTCAAACACCACGATCCGGCGCCCGGGCAGGCGTTCGCGCAGATGGTGGAACGTCCGGCCATTGCCGAGGCCAAGCTCGAGCACCAGCCCTTCCATCTTCGCCACCTCGGGGCAGACGTAATCGAGAATGTCACGCTGTGCGGTCATCCTGCTGATGAAATTCTCGAGACGACTCATATGCTTTGTGTGTCCTCAACCAGATCAAGAGATCGGTAATGCCCGCGATTAAACCCCGATCGCGCCTCGCCGCATATAGAGGCCGACGATGGACACTGCAACCACCAAACAGGCTGCCGACGAGGGTCGTACCGGGTGGGCTTGGCGGCCCGGCGGGCGTCGGAATAGGCGATGTCATTTGTATGGGTCTGCCGCGTCCCGCAAGCCGTCGCCAAGGAAGTTGAACGCCAAGATGACGAGAACAACGGGCAACATCGGCAAAAGCAGCCATGGATAGAACGCGATCACGCTGACGCTGCGCGCCTCGGTTAGCAGGATGCCCCAACTGGTTGTCGGTGGCCTCAGGCCCAGCCCAAGGAAGCTCAGCGCCGTCTCGCCCAGGATCATGCCGGGTATGGAGATCGTCGCCGTCGCGATCAAATGCGACATGAAGCCGGGAATGAGGTGCCGCCGGATAATGCGGCTGCTGCTGGCGCCCATCAATTGCGCGGCCAGAACGTAGTCCTCCTCGCGTAAAGCCAGAAGCTTTGAACGCACGGCCCGCGCCAGCCCGGTCCAGTGGAGCAGCCCGAGGATGACGGTGATGCCGAAATAGATCAGGATTGGACTCCAGGTTATCGGCATGATCGCCGCCAGAGCCAGCCATAGCGGAATGCTGGGGATCGATTGCAGAACTTCGATTATCCGTTGAACGATCAGGTCGAAGATACCGCCGTGATACCCAGCCAGTCCGCCTATGACAATGCCGAGCAGGAAGCTGAAACTGATGCCGACAAGGCCGATTGTCAGTGAAATGCGTGCGCCATAGATGATACGCGAGAGCACATCGCGCCCCAGCCTGTCAGTGCCGGCCAGAAAGAGCTGGCCGTTTTCGGCAGGACAGAAGAAATGCCTGTCACCTTCGACGAGGCCCCAGAACCGGTAACTGTCGCCCTTGCAGAAGAAGCGAATCCGCTGAACATCATCCAGTTCGTCGATGTAGTTGCGCTTGAGTGTGTCCATATCCAGCGTCATCTGGCGACCATAGACGAATGGCCCGACAAGCTGGCCGTTGTGGAACAGGTGTACCCGCTGCGGCGGCGAATAGATGTAGTCCATGTTGCGCGTGTGCAGATTGTAGGGCGCCAGGAATTCGCAGATCAGTATCCCGAAATAGAGCGCTGCCAGAAATATGCCGGATGCAAGGGCAAGCCGGTGCCGGCGGAATTTCCACCACATCAGCCGCAACTGCGACGCCTGAAAGACCTTCGACTGCTCCGCCGTCATCGCCTCCACAGACTGCAGGTCAAAGGGCGCGATGGAAACATAGTGTTGCAGTGGGGCACCCGGAGCGGGCAGGGGCGATTGCTTGTTCATTTGGTGCTGCCGCCCTGCAAGCGAATTCGTGGATCAAGCAGCGCCAGCGCCAGGTCGGAAATCAGGACACCGATCACGGTCAGAAAGGCAAGGAACATCAGGAAAGACCCTGCCAAATACATATCCTGGCTTTGCAGCGCTCTGATCAGCATCGGCCCCGTCGTTTCCAAAGACAGCACTATCGCGGTGATTTCGGCACCGGAGATGATGGCCGGCAGGATAGAGCCGATGTCGGAAATGAAGAAATTTAGCGCCATGCGCAGCGGATATTTGACGAGCGCCCTGAAGGGATGAAGGCCTTTGGCGCGCGCGGTCACGACATATTGCTTGTGAAGCTCATCGAGCAGATTGGCGCGCAGCCGCCGGATCATGCTTGCCGTGCCACCGGTGCCAATGATCAAGACCGGGATCCACAGATGGGCGAGGATGGACTTCGCCTTGGCCCAGCTCATCGGCTCACTGAGATATTGCGGGTCCATGAGATGACCGATGGAGGTGCCGAACCAGATATTGGCGAAATACATCAGGATCAGCGCCAGCATGAAATTCGGAATGGCCAGGCCGAGAAGCCCGAACAGAGTAAGGCCGTAGTCGCCCCAACTGTATTGATGTGTGGCGGAGTACATGCCGATCGGAAAGGCGATGAGCCAGGTGAAGATGATCGTGACGAAGGAAACCAGCACGGTCAGCCACATTCGGTCCCCGACGACGTCGCGAACCGGCAGCTCATATTCGAAGGAATAGCCGAAATCGCCGTGCAGCATCCCGCCGACCCAGTAGAAATAGCGAATGACCGGCGGCTGGTCGAAACCATATTCCTTCCGCATCATTTGGATGCGGTCGGAATCTACCGCTTCGCCCTGGGCCCGAAGCTCGGAAACATAGCTGTCGAAGTAATCGCCTGGGGGAAGCTCGATGATCGTGAACACCAGCGCCGATATGATCAGCAGCGTTGGTACCATCACAGCGATGCGCCAGACAATATATCGAAACACGCTCAGGACTCTCCAAGCCAGAATGTATCGGGCATGTAGACACCGAAATAGGCGGTCGGGTCATAGCCGTAGAGCGCCTTGTCAGGCAGATTGCGCAGCCGTGAGGACGCCAGAACCGGCTGATGAGTTCCATTCACCGTGCCGATCGAAAACACCTGATCGGTATAGATCGACAGCATTGAATTCCAGATCTCGGCGCGCTCCGCGGCCTCGGTCGATGCGTTCCAGCGCTTGAGCAGAGCCACCAACTCGACCACAGGCGGAAGATCGGGCGCCTCACCGAGCGTGCCACGAGACAGGTAGTGAGCGCCCCACAGCGGCCATTGCAGCTGGTCATCGATGGTGGGGGCCAACTGGTACGGATTCATGTCGGAGGTCGGCACGCCATTGTCGATGCCCGACCACATTGACATCATGATCTGGCCGCCAAGCGCGCGGCTGCGGAAGATGTCGCGCTGCGAAGTCCGGACGAACAGGGCGATGCCGATCTGGCGCCAGTGATCGGTGATGAGTTCGAGCGCGTCGGTTTCCAGCGTGCTTTCGCCGGCCGTTTCCACTATGATCTGCGCCGGGCGTCCATCGGGAAGTACACGCAGGCCATCATCGTCGCGTTTTTGAAGCCCGACCTCGTCGAGCAGCGCGTTGGCTTGGTCGGGATCATGGGCGACCCAGGCCTTCGCGAATTCCGGCCGGTAGAGCGGGCTCTCCGGCAGAACCGTATCGGCACTTTCCCGCGCTAATCCGTAGAATACAGCCAAATTGATCTCCCGCCTATCCACAGCGAGGGAAAGGGCGCGGCGCACGCGCACGTCACGAAAAAGGCTACGCCATACCTGGTCGGCACAATTCAGATTGGGCAGCAGCGCCAGCCGGGAACCCTGTGTGCGTTTCCAGAGATGCATCTTCACCGGGTAACGCTTCTCCGTATCCTTCAGGAACGAGTAATCAGCGAAGTCGATGCCCATGCTTTGCAGGTCGCTCTCACCCGCACCGGTCTTGGCGGAAATGATCGCCGACGAGCTGACATTCAAGACAAACTGGTCAACATAGGGCAACTGCCTGCCATTCTCGTCTATTCTATGAAAGAACGGGTTTCGCTCGAAGATGAACTGCTCAGCCGGCGGCTTGGTCCGGTTCTGCCAGGGATCGAGCGTCGGCAACTCCGGGTTCTCCGGGCGATACTGCCGCGACATGCGGATATGCAGGAGCGTCCATTTCTGGACCCGGTTCTCCGTCATTAGGCCGGCGAGCCGGAACGGATCTTGGTATTTCTTGTGGAACTGCTTGAGATAGGCGGCTGGCAGAACAAGCGATAGCGGCGAGGCAGCAGCGAGCTTGGGCAGGAAGTCGGGATTTGGCGCCTCCCAACTGTAGCGGACCGTCAACGGGTCGACGATCTCGAAGCGTGGCGGCTTGCCATCTGCCATCAGGCCCGGAGCAAGCCCGCCTGGCGAAAGCTCATCGTTCAGCCAGACATCTTCCCAGCAATAGCGGAAATCTTCCGACGTCAACAGGCTGCCGTCAGACCATTTATGTCCTTCCCGCATCTTGAATGTGAAGACACGATCATGCGCTACGTCGAAACTTTCGAGGATGTCGGGTTGCATGTTAAGCTTTTCGTCATAGCCGACCAGGCGAGCATACCCATAGATCGTCATTATCCGGATATCTTTCTGGCTGCCGATGATCGTGCGCAGCGTGCCGCCATACTGGCCGGGTTGTCGGCCCATCGCAGCCAGATTCAATACGCGCGGACTCTTGGGCAGGCGTTCGGCGAGTGCCGGCAGCGCCCTGGCCTTCAGCTGCGGCTGAAGAAACTCCGGCTCGAGATCGCCTGCGCGTAACGTGCCCGGCACAAATGCCGAAGCCATGAGCCCAAGGACGGTGCGCCGGCTGATCAAGGCCGTAGCTCGCTGACATGGGCCGAACGTCGGGCCAGCACGAGGTGGCCGCCGCCTAGGTCGAGCGGCGACAGCACATCCTCGTCGCCCTCGTCGCGGAATTGGGGTCCCCATGCGCTCCTGTCGGAAGCACCGCTGAGCTTCAGCGTCTTGAAATCCATCGGCCTGTCGAGATCGGGAAACGGCACTGCGGCGACCAGTGAGCGCGTGTAGGGATGGACCGGTTTCCTGAGCAGAATTTCGCGCGGCGCAAGCTCGACGATACGCCCGCCGCACATCACCGCGATGCGGTCTGCCATGTAGTCCACCACAGCGAGGTTGTGGGAGATGAATAGGTAAGTCAGGCCCAGTTCCTTCTGCAGGTCCTTCAGGAGGTTCAGAATCTGCGCCTGGACAGAGACATCGAGCGCCGAAACCGGCTCGTCGCAGATCAGCAGTTCAGGCCCCAGCGCCAACGCGCGCGCGATGCCGATACGCTGCCGCTGCCCACCGGAGAAACTGTGCGGATAGCGCTTGATGAAACGCGGATCGAGCCCGATTGCTTGCATAAGGCTCTTCACCGTGGCTAGTCGGGACGCGGCATTGCCTCGTTGATGGATTTCCAACGGCTCGCTCAAGATGTTCTCCACCGTCATGCGAGGTGAAAGCGATGAAACCGGATCCTGAAAGACCATCTGGATTTTCGCGCGCAGCAGGCGCAGGGCGCCTCTGTCGCCTCCCAACACATCGATCGGTCCATCGCGGCCATTGAAAAGCACAGAGCCGCCGCTAGGCGTGACAGCTCGCATGAGCATCTTGCTGACGGTGGTTTTGCCGGAGCCGCTTTCGCCGACCAGACCCAGGCACTCACCCCGCATGATATCGAAGCTCACGCCGTCCACGGCGCGAACAGGCGTTTGATGATCGCCGCCGAACCATCCCGACTTGCGGATGGTGAAGGTTTTTGTCAGATCCCTGACCGATAGCAGGATGTCGTGCGGCCCCTTCGATGCCGGCGCCGTCTGTTTGCCAAGCAGGTTCTCGACATTCACCGGCACCTCGCGCAGCGCCTTTAGCCGTTCACCAGGCTTCAGGTCGAAATGCGGAACGGCTGCCATAAGGCCCTTCAGGTAAGGGTGACCTGGCCGGCGGAATATCGCCTCGACAGGTCCCGCTTCCATGATCTCGCCATGGTAAATGACGACCACCTCGTCGGCGACATTCGCGACCACGCCCAGATCGTGGGTGATCAGCAGCATCGCCATATTCAGCTTGCTCTGAAGCTCGCGCAACAATTGCAGGATTTGCGCCTGGATGGTGACGTCCAACGCCGTCGTCGGCTCGTCGGCGATCAACAGGGCGGGCCGGCAGATAAGCGCCATGGCGATCATGGCGCGCTGACGCAATCCTCCCGAAAGTTCAAACGGATACATGTCATAGGCGCGCTTGGGATTGGGAAAGCCGACGAGGCTGAGCATTTCCTCGGTCCGCGCCCTGCGCTCTGCCCGAGGCATGGGCGTGTGGATCTGCAGGGATTCGCTGACCTGGTTGCCGATCGTGTGCAGCGGCGAAAGCGATGTCATCGGCTCCTGAAAGATCTTGCCGATGCGGCTGCCTCTCAACGCCCGGATTTCGGGTCCATCGCGCGGCATCTGCAGGATATCCTGTGTCGTGCCGGGCTTTTCAGGATCGGAAAATAGGATACGACCACGAACATGGGCTGTGTTCGGCAAAATGCCCATCACTGCCTGGCTGAGAACTGATTTTCCGGAACCGGACTCGCCGACAAGCGCGGTAACCTTGCCGGGAAGGACGCGAAAATTTGCCCGCCTGACGGCATGCAAGGGTCCCCCGATAATGGCAAAAGAGATGCCAACATCTTCGACCCGCAGTAGATCAACGCCCGAATTCATGCTTACACCGGCCCAGTTTGCCGGCCTGCCGGGCGGCAGACCAGAATGCGAGACTAGCGTATTGCAGGCTTAGAGCAACTTGGATTCGAAACGGTTGCCGGTGGCGAATCGGGCGACCGGACACCAACAAGGCGTTCGGATCAGATGGGGGCGGGCTACTGGAGCTTCCTCGGGTCGCCCGGCGACAGCCGTGCGGCATCGCGATGAAGCAGCATGACCTGCTCTGCCTCCGATCTCCGGTCGTAAATCGCCTCCAGCGCACCCTCTTCATCGAGTGCGAGAGCGCCCGACAGATCGGGTGAAAGCACCGTCAGCTTCTGCTTGAGCCCCGCCAGTTCCTCGCTGCCGAGCGTCAGCCAGCTGTTGGCGCCGCAATAGCTCGCGAAGTCCTTGCTGGCGAGAACGCGGTGCGGGTATTTCTTGGTCAGGGTCTGGAGACGCTGGACCTCGTTTACAGCCGAGCCAAACACAGAGAATGTGAGCCGGTCGGTAAGCCCGACATTGCCGAACATCACGTTGCCGACATGCAGGCCGATGCCAAATTTTATGTCGGACAACCCTTTTTCCTTTCGTCGCAGATTGAGCTCCATCATGCGCGCGGTGGCCTTGTGCGCTGCCGCCAGAGCCGCCTGGCAGGCGATCTCGGACTGCGAGCGATGCCTTTCGCAAGGATAGACGGCAATGAAGCCATCCCCTATGAAACTCATGATCTGCCCGCCTTTGCGATTGAAAGGGGCAGCAATGGCGTCGAAAAACTGGTTCAGCGTGTCGATGTAGATTTCGCGGCCCGAAGTTTCGGCAAGCCGTGTCGACCCGCGCATATCGGCCATGACCAGTGCGGCCCGGATTGTGTCGCCCTCGCCGCGCTTGATCTGGCCGTCCAGCACACGTCTGCCGGCGTCGCCGCCGAGATAAGTGGTCATCATGTTGTCGGCCAGCTTGGTGAGCACCGCCATTTTGGTTGCGATGGCGAGATGGTTTTGGATACGCAGCAGCGCCGAAATCATGCTGTCGCTGAAACCTGAAGCACTGTCGGTCGACCAGGACCCGATCATGCCCTGACTGGTATTGCCGTTGAAGGGATGGACGAAAGCCATGTAATCGGTCACGCCCATAAGCCTGAGTTCATCGAAGACAGGAAATTCCGAGGGGACCGACGGGTCGAGACGACGCCGCAGATGGTCGAGCTTGTTGCTGAGCAGATGGTAGTATGGGCTGGTCAGGAACCTGTCGGAGTGAACGCCGTCCTTTTTGCGGAAGCCTTCCACTTCCATGCCCTGGCCGCGAAGCCAGGTGAAGCCAAGCGCGTCATAGAGCGGATGAAGCATCGAAAAGCTCAAATGCACCCGCTTCAGCGGCAGGCCGGCAGCAGCCAGCCGCTCGCAAAACCCCTTTACCAATGTTTCCAGCTCGTCGCCCGCCAGCGCCGACTGAGTAAGCCAGTCGGCAACCTTATCCATGAGAATTGTGGAAATTTCTGCTCGCGCCATGCTCATACCACCTCGAAACCCGTCGACTTCGATCCGCCATAACACAGTCCGCCAGAGACCCAAAGATACCCTAGGTCAACGGTCGCGTGCGGCGGCAAAGGCGAAGGAATTACCGAATGACTGTCGTTGCAACCAAGGAACAGGCTTAACCGCATTCATGCCTTGCGGCTTTATGTGGCGAAGCTGCGGCCGGAGTGCAATCACGTTCCTGACATTCGCAAAAAGTTGCCGGCTGGGGCGCTGTCAGGCCTTCACCACCGTCTCTCGGAGCAGCCCGAGACGCCCAAAAACATTGCGTGTGTCGACGATCAGAAGGGCATGATCAGCAATGGCCTGATAGTCGATCGCGTCATGGTCGGTTGCAACGACGACAGCATCGAAATCCTTCACCGCCGCCTCGGTCAACTCGACCGAACGGCGCCCCCTGATGGCCATATGCTCTCGTGTGGTCGGGATCTCGGGAACATGCGGATCGTGGAATTCCGCCTTGCCGCCCCATTCCTCGATGAGTTCGATGAGCCGCAATGAGGGGCTTTCGCGGATGTCGGGCACATTCTTCTTGTAGGCGAGCCCGATGATGAGAATGCGCGAGCGGCTGAGCGCCTTGCCGCAGCGCCGGTCCAGCGCTTTGGCAAGTTCATCGACCACTTGACGCGGCATAGCAGTGTTGATCTCTGCCGCCAGCTCGATGAAGCGGGTCGGCAGTTCATATTCGCGCGCCTTCCACGTCAGGTAGAAGGGATCGATTGGAACGCAGTGCCCGCCCAATCCGGGGCCAGGATAAAAAGGCATGTAGCCGAAGGGCTTGCTCTTGGCCGCCTCGACCACCTCCCAGATGTCGATTCCCATCGCGCCGAGCACAACCTTCAATTCGTTGACGAGGGCTATGTTGACTGAACGGAAGATATTTTCCGTCAGCTTGACTGCCTCGGCGGTCGCCGTGCTGGAAACCGGAACGACGGTTTTGACCACCCCTTGGTAGAAGGCCTGCACGAGCGTCGCCGCTTCAACGCCGTCACCTGCCACGACCTTGGGGATCGTCGCGACTTCAAAGTTGCGGTTGCCGGGATCCTCGCGTTCGGGCGAGAAGCCAAGAAAGAAGTCTATCTTCGACCGCAAGCCGGTTTCTTCCAATATGGGCTTGATTACATCGTCGGTGGTGCCGGGATAGGTGGTAGATTCCAGCACGACGAGGTGGCCGAGACGCAGATGCTTTGCGATGATGCCAGTCGTGTTCCTGACAAAGGAGAGGTCCGGCTCACGGTTCTTCGTCAGCGGTGTCGGAACGCAGATGATGATGATGTCGCAGGTTGACAGTTCGGCAAAATCCGCCGTGGCGCGGAACCGTCCACTCGCCACGTGGCCGGCAAGGGCAGTCGACGTCACCGCCTCAATGTAGGATTGGCCGCTGTTCAGGCTCTCGACCTTCTGGGCTTCGATGTCGAAACCGAAAACGGGGGAAGCCGGCGCGTGCGACCGCAATTGCCAGCGGCAACCCCACATAGCCCAATCCGATCACGCCGACTTGCGCGGCTTGGGTCGAGATACGGTTCAGCAGACGGTCATATGCCGAAGATCGTGAAGCGTCCAAATCTGCTTTCCCGTTAATTGGGACAGGATGGCCGGTGCCATGCGCGGTTTCCCAGTCCCACAGAACCAATGGCCGAGGCATATTGCGGAAAGTGGATTCTCGCAAGCTGTCATCAGACCGGCAACTTTGCCTTCAGGTTCGCGGCAGCCATCGCATAGCCGCCGGCGGCACCATCTATGAAATGAACGTGATCGCGGTGCAGCGGCGAGGCGACGAGGCATGTCATCAACGCCGATTTCTGGCGGTGCAGGCCATAGTTGCAGATGCCCGCCTCTTCCGCCTGTTTCAGCCGGTTCTCTATCCGTTGCAACACATCAGCGTCAACGTCGATGGTCATCTTCAAGCCGTCGTCGAATTTCCGGAAATCCGAATTGCTGGCCACGTCGCGTTTGTAGATCTTCGGATCGAAACTGCCGATGGTCCAGCCATATCTATCGGTGACGGCCGTAAGCGCCATCAGGAACACTATCCACAGCTTCGACAGCCACCGCCGTCCCACCGGCGCCGTGGCCCGCGCCTCGATGTCGAGGCCGGCGGGCAGCAAGCTGTAACTCGGCCCGTTCACCGGCACCGGGTGGCCATCGCGTTCCTGTCTGCCGGCAATGGCGATGATGTCGGATGCCAGAAACTGAAAACCGCGCAGATCTCGCGACGAACCCGGAGTGGCTATGATCGAGACGATTTCGCCATGACGGGTTTCGATCGGGTTCCAGCGGCAGGACAGGCCGGTCAGATCCGGCCGTGCGCCGGCCGGAGCAGGATCGATGCGGTAGCGCCCCGCTTTCATCTCGGCTTCCGCCCAACTGCCGCCACCGCCGGCGAACATGGTATAGAAGACCGCATCGGATGCTTGGAACCTTGCCACGCGAACGTCGAGGCCTTGCGCTCGAATATCCTTTATCGGCACGATTGCGGCACGCAGGGTTAGGTGCAGTTCGTCCGCCACCCATCTCTGGACAGCCGCCAGCGCCTTGCGGGTGGGCTCCATCGCCGAGCCGGGAAAGGCGACGAGCGCCCCGTCGCCGCCGAAGACAAAGGGAAGGTCTTGCCGACCCAGCGCGTTGAGGAGGGCCGAAATGACACTGGCGCCGGCCATATTGACCGTTTTGTAGCGTCCCGTCTCGATCGCCTTGGTCGAGCCGACAATGTCGGCGGTGGCCAGCGCCCAACCATCGGGGAGGGGCCGATAGTTATCGATGTCGGCAACGCTTTCGAATTTTGCGAAGGCGGGCAGAGAGGCGACAAACGGGTCCGAGGCGGCAGCTGTTTCCATGAGCATCAGATAGCACATTCCACTGATTGGAGGTGCAGTCGATGATGCTTGCAAATTTGACTTGCGCATGCTTTCCGATGATAGGGTCGCGCAATGCGAATTGCCTTCTACGCGCCGCTGAAGTCGCCCAATCATCCCGTTGTCTCCGGCGATCGCCAGATGGCACGGATGCTGGTCCAGGCGCTGCAGCATGGCGGGCATAGCGTCGAACTGGCATCGGAGTTGCGCTTCTATCTACGCCAGCCGGAGCCGAAAAGTTTCGATGCGCTCAAGATCGAGGCCGCAGACGAAGCCGCGAGACTGACAAGGCTTTGGGACCGTGACGGCAAGCCCGATCTCTGGTTCTCCTATCATCCCTACTACAAGGCGCCCGACCTGATCGGGCCCGCGCTGGCTTCGGCCTTTGCTGTCCCCTATGTGACGGCGGAAGCCTCCTATTCCAGGCGACGCAACGCCGGCTTGTGGGCCGATAGCCAGGCGCTGGTGGCGCGAGCCATCGAACAGGCGGCACTGAACATCTGCTTCACCCAAAGGGATCGTCAGGGACTGGCGGATGCCATTCCTGGCGCAGCTTTCGGCATGCTTTCACCCTTCATCGACACATCGGCATTCCACGAAATGCCTGCACTGGATTATCCGACGCGCCTCGTCACCGTCGCTATGATGCGCCCGGGCGACAAGGTCTTGAGCTATCGCATGCTGGCGCAAGCGCTCGGGTCGATCGGCCACCTGCCCTGGACCCTGTCGGTCGTCGGCGATGGACCTGCCCGTGACGAGGTCAAGGCGCAATTCGCCGGCTTGTCCGCCGACCGTGTCGAATGGCTTGGCGCGATTGAGCCGGCAGCCGTGCCGGATGTCCTCTACACCAAGGGAATCTACGTCTGGCCGGGTTACGGCGAGGCCTATGGCGTTGCCTATCTTGAAGCACAGGCCGCCGGCCTTCCGGTGGTGGCTCAGGACATTGCCGGCGTGCCGGAGGTCGTGCGGGATGGCCAGACCGGGTTTCTCACCCCGCCGCGAGATGTGGCGGCGTTCGCTTCCGCCATTGAAAGGCTTCTGGCCGGCGCCGACGAAAGAACCATCATGGCTGCACAAGCCAGACGTTTCGTTCTCGAAGAACGCTCCCTCGGTGGCGCGGCGGCGCGTCTGGCCGAACTTCTCAAGAAGATCCCGGTGTCATGACATCCGACCCGATCTGGCAGCCCCTGGTGGAGGAGCTGGCGCGCCGGCAACGGGCGGGCCGCAAGGCGGAGTTCTGGCTGCGCGACGATGACGCCGTGGATCCGACGCTGGCGCTCGATCGGTTGCTCGACCTCACCGGTGACTTCGCGGTTTCGGTCACCCTGGCCGTCATTCCGGCCCTGACCAACGAGAAGCTTGTCGTCCGGCTTGACCAGGCGCCGCATGCCACCGTTGCCGTCCATGGCTGGGCGCACCGAAATCATGCCCCCGAGGGCGAGAAGAAGCAGGAGCTCGGCGCGCATCGGCCACGCGAGGTGGTGCTCGACGACCTGGGTCGCGGGCTGTCACGCGTAACCGGCCTGCACGCCGCACGTGCCGTTCCGATGCTGGTGCCACCCTGGAACAGGATCGACGCCGGCGTGGTATCCGATCTTGGATCGACAGGATTTACGGCATTGTCGGTCTTCGGGCCGCCGAAGCCGGCTGCCCTGGCGGTCATCAACAGCAATGTCGACATCATGGATTGGCATGGCACGCGCGGCTGCCGCGATCATGGCCTGTTGGTTCAGGCCATCGTCGCGCAATTGCAGCGTGCATTCGACGGCGGCGAACCGGTCGGCCTGCTCACCCACCACCTCGTCCATGATGAATCGGCCTGGCTTTTCCTCGAACGGTTGTTCGAGATCACCACGCGGACCGAAGCCTGCGCATGGCTTCCGATCAAGACATTGATCGGGCGCGGCGCCGCTAAAGCTGTTCCAGGAAAAGGGTAAGCGGAGGAATGTACCTCAGCGCTTTTTGTGCACCGAGACTGGAAATTTGAGCGTCTGGCCATCCCGTGCGGCAAAAGCGCCGGCAAACCTGTCTTTGGCCAGTCTCTCCATCCCGTCCAGCTCATCGTCGGTGCGTGACGGATCGTGGTGAAACAGCGCAAGTCCGCGCGCACCGGCAACTTCACAGAGCTTGACGCCCTGTTGCCACGTCGAGTGCCCGTTACCGCGGTAGCGCTCCATTTCCTCCTCGGTGTAGGTGCAATCGTAGATGACGAGGTCGGCATCTTCGATCAGCTGAAGCACCGCCTGGTCGAGTTCGCCCGGCTCGTGCTCGGTGTCCGTGATCACCGCTACGACGCGGCCGCCCCATTCGACCCGGTAGCCTATGCAGCCACCCGGATGGGTAAGACTACCGGTTCGCACCACCACCCCTTCGCGCGGACGAAGCACGTCGCCGGATGCGAAATCGCGGCAGTCGAGGCTCGCCCTGCAGACACCGAGTGTCACCGGAAACCATGGCGGCCGAATGAATTCATCGACCATCTGCCGCGTCGTCATGCGTCCAGCGAGATGCCCGGACCAAAGCGCAACTTTGATGCCCCGTTCATACATAGGCTTGAAAGCTGGCAACCCGATGATGTGATCGTAGTGGCAATGAGTGAAAAACAGATCGAAATCGGTCACGCCCGACGCCCGAAGCGCCTTGCCGGCGGGCCGCAGGCCGGAGCCCGCGTCGAACAGAAGCGTATGCTCGCCGCACCGCATCTCGATGCAGATCGTGTTGCCGCCATAGCGAGCGAATTCTGGCCCCGACACCGCGATGCTGCCGCGTACGCCCCAAAACCTGACCAGGAAAATGTTGTCGTCCATGTACGCCCTAGGCGGTTCGCGCGTCGATAAGGTCCGCGGTCGTACTGCTTAGCCGCTCGGCCAGCACCCGCAATATCTCGATGGTCATTTCCGGAAACTCCTTCATAAGCCTCAGGAAATGGTCCTTGCGAATTCTCAAGGCTTCCAATTGGCTTGCTGCCCTGACGGTGGCCGTGCGGGAGCTGTTGCACAATATGGCGATCTCGCCAACGATCGAATTTGGCATCAATTCGGCGACTTTTATCGGTCCGTTGTCGGAATCGACCAGAATATCCGCCCTGCCTGAAAGGATGACATAGGCGGCGTCCGCCTCGTCGCCCTGCCGGAAAAGGATCTCGCCGGCACCGTAATTCACGCGATCGGATGTGAACGCGAGCAGCTTGAGCTTTGCCGGCTCGATGCCGGAGAACAAGGGAACGCGTTGCAGCATTCCAACTTCATCCTTGAGCAGCATTGTCGCAAACCTTCCCACAATTCGCGTCCGCCAGACTATGACAGAAGTTCCTTGAAGATACCGTTCCCTGCCAAAAGTGTCTCGTGTGTTCCGTCTTCCACCAATTGACCCGCATCGAAGACGATAACGCGATCGAACATCGTCGCCATTGCCGGATTCGTCACCACCCATACAATGGCCGGCGAATGGTCGTCGCGTCTGGCTTCCTCAAGCACGTTTCGCAGCACCTTTTCCTGCACCCGCTGTTCCAGCGCCGACAGCGGCCGGTTGAGAATGAGAAAATCGGGACGCTTGAGCAAGGCGCGGGCAATATCGAGCTTCTGTCGCTGTCCGCCGGTCAGGCGCCTGCCGGCGGCGCCGACATTGAAATCGAGGCCGACATCCAGAAGCTCGGCATAAAGCCCCAACTCGTCGAGAATGTCATAGACGATGGAGCGTATGCGGTCAGGCGCGTCGGGATGATTGCTGCCCACACGCCCGAACAGGACATTGTCCATGACCGTGGCCGCGGCAATGTATTTGGCAGGATCGTAGCGTTCGATCGCGTCCTGCAGCTCGGCCGGCAGGTTTTCGTAGAACTGGTTGCGTGCAGCGACGATCTTGCCCATCAGCTCGTCGGTCAGCAGGCCGAAGCGATGCCGGGGCTCGATATAGGCAAAGCTTAACGTGACCATCATGGCGCGGTCGTTCTCCGAAACCGCATCGTAGGGACGATTCTTGAGCCGTTGCAGCAAGGTTTCGTAGGCGGGCATCTCCTCGGCGCTCATGAAGGCGAGCTGCTGGAAAAACTGGTGTTCCGGCGGCAGGTCGGCAAACAGCTCGATCGCCTGTTCGGCGATCTCCATGCCCATTTCGTAAAGGGTGCGGTCGAGGCCGGCTTGCTTGAGCACGGAAGCAAAATAGGGATTGGCCGCCAGTGCCTTGTGAGCCAGCTCGGGGCCGGCGGCGGCGCCGAAGAGCAGGTTCTGGCCGATCGTCGCTTCCTTGTTGTAGGCGCCCGGTTCGAAAGGAACCACCAGCGCGCTCAGCCCTTCTTCTTCCAGCCGTGTTCGCAGCGCCGCACGCAGTTCGACGATCCTTTCGGCAAGCTTGGTGTGGCGCGTGAGGTCGGCCGAAGAGCGCAAGCCAAGATCCAGAATGTCGCGCGACAGAAGAACTGCGTCGAGCACCCGGCGCACCGCTTCGAAGAGGTCGTGCGGGCCGGTAGCGCCGGCGGAGGCATAGTTGATCCAGTCGCTGCGGATATCGAGATCCGGATTGCCCGACCGGCGCGCCTCGTCGATGTTCCAACGGTGCTGGTCCGCCGCGGCGCCGTCATAAGTCACCGCTGTCAGCGGCGCATGCTTCAACCCGTAGAGCAGGTTGTCGCGGAGGCTTGCCTGAAACAGGAAAACATCCGACGAGGCATAGGACATGCGCCGGCCGGTTACGGCTTCGGGGAGATCAAGCAGGTCGTCGCTGCCCGAAGCGACCCTTCCGCTGTCCGGCCAGTTCAGCCGCGCGAAAGCTTCCGCAAGCGCCTCCGCTCCGCCTGTTGCGGTGCTGACCAGCGCCACCGTCTCGCCCGGATTGACCTCGAGCGAGATGCGATTGAGGAGCATGGCGCCGCCATCGTCGGCTATGGACAGGCTGATCGCCGACAGCGGCTTGGTCATCGGAGCGGGATCGTCGATCGTCAATGCCCCGATATCAGGCGCGATCATATCCTCGACGGTGAATTGTTCAACGACCTGCTGATATTTGACCTGGACATCCTGCCGATCCTGATCCCAGTCGATCAGTTCCTTCATCGGTCCGGGCAGGTCCTTATAAGCGCCGATCACGGCCACGAGCTGGCCGACATCCAGCCGCCCCTGGATGACCAGATACCCACCGATCATGTAGAAGAGAAAGGGCGTGAGCTGCGCGAGGAAATTGTTGAGGAACTTTACCATGAATTTCCATTGGTAAAGATCGAAGCGGATTTTGAAGATGAGTCCGAGCCGCGCAGCTATGTCGGCGCGCTCGTAATTTGACGTGTCGTGGACGTGAACCGCGCCGATGCCGTCGACGATTTCGCCAACCCGGCCCGAAAGCGCGCGCGCCGTCAACTGCCGTTGACGCCCGAGCACGAGCAGCCGCCGCCGCATCCGCGGGATGAGCACGATCTGGATCGCCACGATCACGACCGCTATCATTCCGAGCCAGACGTTCTGGACCATGATGAACAGCATGGCCGTCAGCGCCTGGCCGCCGAGCAGCACCGGCTGCAGGAAGGCATCGCCGATGAAGCCGCCCAGAGGCTCCACCTCGTCCTTTACCATGGTCGCCACTTCGGCGGATTTCACCCGCTTGAAGTAAACCGGCGGAAACCGCAGCACACGATCGACCAGATCGAAGCGGATACGCCGCAGCATGCGTTCGCCGAGGCGGCCCTTGTAGGTATTGATGTAGAGTTTGAACAGGCCGTTGATGACGACCAGCAAGAGGAACACGATGCTGAGCGCGAGCAGCGTCGCCGTGCGGTCGAGCTGAAAACCGGAGAAGAACTGCACCTCGCCAATGAACGGCAGGTTGTAGTGCAGCCGCATGAACGGCAGCGTCGCGCCCGGTTGCTCGAAGCCCTTGCCCTGGATCGGGCCGTTGACGATCAGCTTCGGCAGGTCGAACGACATGAAATACGGGATCATCGAAAGCACGACGATCATCAATATCCAGAGCTGCTGCTTCCTGGTGTGCGTCCAGATATAGCGGGCTAGGCTGGGTTCCATATGCGACTGTCAGTTTGAAGGATGCAGGATGTGAAGGCACCTGGCAAATGATGTATCGGCAACGTCTTCGCCGCCAACGACAAGCTCGAAGCTGCGAGCCAGGCGAATGGGCGCCGATGGTCCGGACAGATGCAATCGGCCTCCTCCGCCACCGGCCAATGGCGGAACGGCTTGCGGCACAGTTGCGTCCGCAAGTCGAACAGCCTTGCGTGAGGCAAGATTGCGTTGTGTCGCCCGAAATCCCAACATAGAAGACGAATATGATGGATGTCACGCAACCACGCAATGCCGGCCCACGCAATGCCAGCCTGGAAGGGCACGAGCAGGCCCTGGACCTCACACGGGGAATTGCCGCCTATGTCGACCACCCTCTCGTGGCCGGGCTGGCGCGCGTCATCGCCAAGCATCCGCAGGCCGATATCGCCAACGCCTTCAACCACAAGCAGGTCGCCTGCAAGATGTGGGCGCTTGACAAGCTATTCGAAAGCGACGGCGGCCGGTTCGGGCGTATATGGGTTCTGGGTGGATGGTACGGCGTATTGCCGGCAATGCTTTTCAACGACGCCCGCTTCGACATAGCGGCGATCGACAGCATCGACATCGATCCCGAAGTCGCGGCGGTCGCCCTGACCCTCAATCGGGAGGCCGGTGACCGGTTCCGGGCGCTGACGGCAGATATGTACGCCCTCGACTATGCGGCCGGGCGGCCCGACCTGGTGGTCAATACGAGCTGCGAACACATAGCCGATCTCGGCGCCTGGCTTGCCCTGCTTCCGCGGGGTACGAACGTGCTGCTGCAATCGAACGATTATTTCAGCGAGCCGACGCACATCAACTGCGTGGCGTCACTTGCAGCCTTCGAAGCAATGGCGGCGCTGCGGGAGATCAGGTTCTCCGGCGAACTGCCGACAAAAAATTATACGCGCTTCATGCTGATCGGAACTGTTTGAAGCGCTCGCGCAGGATTTGCGCCGAGCGACGGGCGCCTTCCAGATCGAGACGATGCGCGACTGGCGGCGGTCCTGCAAGCGCCCGGTCAATCGCTTGCGCCAGATCTTCAGGCGTCAGGTCCTGTTCCATCAGCACCGTTGCAAGACCGAGTTCTTCGAGCATCAGGGCGCGACGCGTCTGTTCGGTTTCCCCGCCGGCTGCAAAGGGAACGAGCAGGGAGCGACACCCCGCGCGCAGGACATCGCAGACCGTGTTGTAGCCCGCCTGCGAGACCGACAGGCGGGCGCCGGTCAGCAGGCTGGCGAAATCCTCGCGGAACCGGAAGATGGACAGGCCCGGCGTGGCATCGCGTGCGATCGCCTCAAAGTCCTCCTTCGGCAGGTTGGGGCCGGTGATCAAACACCATGTCCAGGCGTTGTCGGCATTGCGCGCCGCTGCGACGGTGGATCTGACAAGGCTCTTTCCGGCGGCCCCGCCGCCAACCGACACCAGAACGTCGAAATGCTCGCAGGCCGCTTGCGCCGGCGGCGCGGCAACGAGCCCGGTGTAGGCGACCTCGGCCCTGATGGCGCCGGCCAGTGGAAATGTCTTGTCGATGGTTGCGAAAGCCGGATCGCCATGGACCAGGACAAGGTCGAAATGCCTGTTGACGAGATCGACCGTTTCCTCGTTTCGGCCAGGCTTGACGCGCTCCTGAAGGATGTCGCGGACGGACGTCGCCAAAAGCGGTCTGGGCGATGTCGCTTCGATGGCCTCGATCAGCGGCAAGAGTTCGAAACGCATCTGCCGGCGTCCAAAGGGAAACGCCTCGATAATGACGATGTCGGGCCCGCAATCCCTGAAAGCCTGCAGCAGCATCTCTGAACGGCGTTTCTTGAAATCATCGTCGATGGGTTTGCCCTGCAGGTCGACAAGCCCGGAAAATCCTTCGTCGCCGGAGGTGACAGGTGGCAGGGTCACGGATTTAACACCCGGTCCGGGAAATCCCGCGATCGGCGCTCCGCCGGTCACGACGGTTACGTCAAACCCGTCATCGACTAGCGCCGCCGCAATGCGACTGGCGCGCGCGAGATGGCCGATGCCGAGCAGATGCTGGACATAGAAGAATGCGCAGAGCCGCTTCATTCGGCGGCCCGCCACTCCCGCTCGAACAGTTCCTTGAGCTGTCCAATGCCTGCCACATGATCGAATTTGCTTCGCACGCGCTGCTCCGCGGCGTCGCCGAGGCGGGCGCGCAGTACAGGATCGCGAATCAGGCGCTCCAGCGCCTGTGCCAGGGCAATCGGGTTTTCCGAGGAGACCAGCAATCCGGTCTCATCCGACGACAAAAGCTCCGGCACGCCGGAAATATCGGTCGACACGCAGGCAAGCCGCTGGCTGGCCGCCTCCACCAGAACATTGGGCAGACCGTCCCGGTCGCCATCCGCGGTGATCCTGCAGGCCAAAGCGAAGATATCGGCGCTGCGGTAGTGCTCGAGCACCTCCTCCTGCGCCAGCGCGCCTTTCCAGGAGACGCGGCCATCCAGTCCGAGCTTTTGCGCCAGCGCCTTGAGCCGTTTCAGTTCTTCGCCGCCGCCGATATGCTCGAAATGCCACGCCAGATCACCAGGCAAGAGGGCAAGAGCCTCCAGCAACGTATCGTAGCCTTTCTTTTCAACGGCGCGTCCGACACTCAGGATGATGACCGGTTCGGCCGGCACCGAGCCGTCATGCTGTTTTCGCGCCTCGCGGAAACTGCCGAAGCGATGAAGGTCGAGCCCATGATAGCTCAGATGCACAGACGAGTTGCCGTTGGCGAGTTTTTTCAGACGATCGAAGCCGGTTTTCGTGCAGGTGACTGTCCAACGGGCCGAGGAAAGTTTGCTAGCCAAATCCCAGTCCGGCGAAGTCCAGATATCCTTGGCATGGGCTGAGCAGCTCCAGGGTAGGCGACGAAGCTGGCTGGCGTAGCGCGTCACCGATGCCGGGGTGTGCACGAAATGCGCATGCAACCATCCTGCTTCTTCAGGCCATTCGGCCGCTAGCACGAGCGCTTGCCCGAAGCGGCGTGCGCGATTGCGAGAAAAGTCGCGGCGGATATCGGTGGCGAGCGATCCGAGCGCGCGCCAGAAACTCGGCCGCGGCAAATAGGCAAGCAGCGAGCGAAGCACGCGTAGCGGCTCGTCATGCAGGTATTCCGGCAGGTAGTGGACGGGCGCTTTGATCTCGTCATGCACGGGATGCCGTTTTGCGTCGGTGGGCCGCCTGAGTGCGACGAGTATCAAATCGAACCCCGCGCGTTCCAGACCGAGCAGTTCCTGCGCAATAAAAGTTTCCGACAGCCGCGGATAACCCTTCAGGACCACGACGATCTTGCGACGTTGCAAGTCAGTTGATTCCTTCAACGACCGATAGGTGGTGGCCGGCCCGCCGGTCGAGCAATTCCGCGACAATCTCGGAAATATGAGGCAGCCCTTCCAGCGTCAGATGCGGATTACTTTGTGAGGGGCGGGACCGGTCCGGCAGCGACACCAGTGCATCGGCGAATCGCTGGGAGTCCTTGGCTTCTTCCGGCAAAAGCAGCTCGATGAGGCCGAGTTGGGATGCGCGCCGAGCGCGAATCAGTTGTTCCTGCCGTGGCTCGATGCGCGGCACGATCAGCGCCGGCTTGTCGAAAGATAATATCTCGCAATAGGTGTTGTAACCGCCCATGGCCACGACCGCCTTGGCGCCGGCAATCAGGTCTTCCATGCGGTTGTCGAACTCGATCATCTTGATGTAGGGGATCTTGGACCCCTTCCTGAGCAGCTTGTTGCGCTTGCGGGCCGGCATGTAAGGCCCAAGCACGATCAGCGCCCTGTGCTGAAGTTGCGGATCCTGCTGATAGGCATCGAGGACGTCGTGAATCAATTCGGCACCGTCGCCGCCGCCACCGGTGGTCACCAGGATGTAGTCGCCCTCGGGCCGGTGGCCGGGCAACTCGTTCCGCTGCAGGCTCCGTTGCAGGAAACCGAGAAAACTCATCTTTGCCCTGACAGCCGGCGGCACATCCATGCCGGTCAGCGGATCGTAGAAATCCGGCGGGCCGTAGACCCAGACCTTGTCGTAGAACAGGCCTATCTTGCGCATCACATCCCTGCGCGCCCACTCTGCTTCGAGCAGGTGCGGCGCATCCATCACCTCGCGCAGGCCAAGCACCAGCGTTGTTCCACGCGTCTTGAGATAGGAAAGGGTATCCTCGATCTCACCGCGCAGGCCGAGCGGTTCCTTGTCGACGATGAAGATATCCGGCCGGAAGGTCTCGGCTGTGTGGCGGATGATCGACTGGCGCAGCCTCAGCGTCTCATGCAGATCGATATCCTTTTCCAGGGAGGTGTATTCGCCGTTGCGTAACTTGATGACGCTGGGGATCTTCACGAAGTCGACTCGGGCGCGGTAATCGAAGGCGCCAGCGATCGTCGCACCCGAAATGATAAGCACCTGAAGTCCGCGGAAATCCTCGACGAGCGAATGCGCGATAGTCCGGCAGCGCTGCAAGTGGCCAAGCCCGAACGTGTCGTGGCTGTACATGAGAATTCGAGCGTTTTCTGCGTGCTGGGTCATTGTTGAACGTCTCTTAGAATTCTCGCCTTAAGGACCGTGAGCGACGCGCCGGCTTCGAAACCACCGTAGCTTTGAGAAATAAGGTCGCCATTTTCAATATATTTTACTTCGGTGGAATGCCTGCCAGACAGGCATTCCGATCGTCTGAGTCGGAAACTTGATGGATTGGCGAATATCGCCTTGCGGGGGCCGAGACTCCTGATTGTCGTTTTGGGAGGGATCGAAGGGGAACGTGGTATCCAAAAGATCGGCAGAAATCATCCCTCTTGATTCCAAAAAGTTTCGGTGTCTCCGAAAACCATTGGGTCGGAGCGGTGCGGGTGAGTTGCGCTTTCCAGCCCGTGTAGCCAATCGTCCCACCGTTCATTGTTGTTGTGGAACTCATTTCGCGCGCCGTTGTCCTCGGTCTTGGGGGACCAAGGGTGCTGCCCAACAATCTGTTGATGGGCCGTCTGATTGTGGTTCACCGACCAGAACTGAGTCATCTGTCGCGCAAGCTAGCCGGAATTTCAGCAAGAATCGAGTGGATGTCAGCGCGGGCAACGCACCGCCCCGCAGGTGGGTGTGCAAGACCAGTTGCTTGTCGATCGTAATGGCCTCTAGTTATCTCGCAATGTTCGACCATGACCAGCCCAATTTACCACGACGCCGAGGGGGCCCGCCAGCATTTGGAGGTCATTCGTTGGCCGCATGGTGCGTTTTGCCCTCATTGCTGCAATGCCAATCCGGGAGCGCATCACTACGCTTGCCCGCAAGTCTACTCGCCCGGTGTAGTGCACCGAAGGGCGCCTGCCATTCTCTGTCACTCGCGGAATCGCCGATAGCCGTGGACAGCTCATCTTTGGCCTGGAGGTTCGTCCTACAGCTAAGAGAGGAACCGGGATCCAACCTTGTTCGGTACCGGGGAGGACGCGTTTTGACAACAATGTCTT
>NZ_JAIUIQ010000053.1:0-36331 GCF_020165735.1 Mesorhizobium sp. B283B1A | reverse complement strand
CGGCAGGGCAGAGGGGGGCGCCGTAGAGCGCCAACTTTCGAGTGGAGGCCGGCCTTGACCGCCCTCGCCCAACTCTTCGATCGCGCGTTCGCACCGCTCGCAGCCGCAGTGGCCGCCAGGCGCATCCCCGGCGGTGTGCTCGGCATTGTCGACGAAAATGGCCACCGCAACGTCAGGGCAATCGGCTCCGCGCAGCTCGTGCCGAAGCAGCGATCGATGCATGTCGACACCTGGTTCGACCTGGCGTCGCTGACCAAAATCATCTTCACCACGCCGCGCATCCTGGCGCTGGCGGAAGCCGGTTTGATCGACCTCGACGCGCCGCTGATCTCGGTGCTGCCGGATCTTCGCCAGTATGACGCGACGGCCTGGGAGCGGAAGGTGACGTTTCGCCAGTGCCTCGGGCACCAGACGCCGTTTCCGGCGGTCGAGCCGATCTACACTTACGGACGCGATCCGGAGCTGCTGCGTGCCTTCATCCTGCAGCGCGAATGGCGGGCTCGCGATCCTGTTTATTCCGACATCAATTTCATCCTGCTCGGCTTCGCGCTCGAGCGGCTGTCGGCCAAGACCATCCGTGACATGGATCCCGGCCCTGGATTTGCCTGGTCCGCCGAACCCGACGCGTCAGCCGCGACGGAGGACTGCACCTGGCGTCATCGCGTGCTCTCCGGCGAGGTGCACGACGACAATTGCTCGGCGCTGCAGGGCGCGGGGCATGCCGGCCTGTTTGGAACGGCGGCGTCGATACTCGATTTCGCGCAAGGGCTGCTGACCAGCGCTTCCGAACCTTCGACCACGTTGATGCGCACGCCCTTGTCCGCCACCCGCACGCATGGCTGGGAGCGCCCCTATGAGGGCTGGTCCGGCGGCGCCTTGTGCAGCCCGGGGACCGTCGGCCATACCGGCTTCACCGGCACGGGACTCTGGATCGATTTCGAGAGAGGCAAGGCCTGGACCTTGCTCACCAACCGGATCCATCCGACACGTCATTTCGACAGTGGAATCGTTGCGCTTCGGCAAGCGGTCGGCGATCTCATCAACAGCGACTAAGGAAGCGACCATGGAACCAATCTGGGCCGTCGGACTGATGACCGGCACCGTGCTTGACGGCAACATCGACGTCGCGCTGATCAAGACCGATGGCGAGCGCATCGACGATTTCGGCACCTACCGGCTGATGCCCTATCCCGCCTCGATCCGCTCGCTGCTGGAAGAGTCGCTGAAGGAGGCGCGAGCCTGGAATTTTGTCGGACCGGAACCGGCGATCTTCCGCGAGGCCGAGGAAGCGCTGACGCGCGCCCAGTCGGCGGCGGTCAAGGAATTGGTCGAAGGCTACGGCATGACGATGGCCGATATCGGCATCGTCGGCTTCCACGGCCAGACGGTGCTGCATCGCGCGCCGCAGGTCGGACGGCTCGGCCAGACCCGGCAGTTGGGCGACGGCGAACTCATGCACGCCCTGTTGGGCACCAAGGTCGCCTATGATTTCCGCTCGGCCGACATGCGTGCCGGCGGGCAAGGCGCGCCCTTGGCCGCCGCCTATCACACCGCGCTGATGCGCAGCGCCGGCGCCAGCGGCGAGGTGGCCGTGCTCAACCTCGGCGGCGTCGCCAACGTTACCTGGTGGGACGGCGCCGACAATGTCGTTGCCTTCGACACCGGCCCCGCCAACGCGCCGCTCAACGATTTCATCAAATCGAAGGGGCTCGGCGAAATGGACCGCGACGGCGCGATCGGCCGTGCTGGCAAGGTCGACGAGGCCCGGCTCGCCAAGCTGCTGGAGCATCCTTATCTGACCAAGCCCTATCCAAAATCGCTGGACCGTTTCGATTTTGGCGCTGCGATGGCGGACGGGCTGGACGCCGAGGACGGCGCAGCCCTGCTCACCGCCTTCACTGCGGCGGCAGTCGGCAAGGCGCTCGACCTTTTGCCAAGCCGGCCGAAAAAACTGGTGGTCAGCGGCGGCGGCCGCCACAACCCGACCATGATGGCGATGCTGGCCAGCCGCGCCGGCGTCGAGGTGGTGCAGGCGGAAAGCCTCGGCTGGAGCGGCGACGCGGTGGAGGCCGAGTGTTTCGCCTTTCTCGCCGTGCGCGTCCTGCGCGGCCTGCCGATCAGCTTTCCGAGCACCACCGGCGCGCCGCAACCGATGCGCGGCGGAAAGCTCGCCGGTTAAGCCAGTTTCTTCTGCAGGAAGATGCGGCTGCGGCCGACCGGGAAATCGGCCAGCGTGCCGAAGGGCTGGTAGCCCTGGCGCTGGTAGACCTTGGCGGCGTTCGGATTGAAGGTGTCGATCCAGGCGTTCCCGCAGCCGCGTGCAACGGCTTCCTGTTCGGCCGCGTCCAGCATCTGGCCTGCCATGTGCTGGCCGCGCAGCCTTTCATCGACCCACAGCCACTGCACATAAAGCCAGCCCCAGGCGGTGTAGCCCGAAATGCCGGCAACGACCGCGCCAGCCTCGTCACGCACGAACACTGCCAGGGCCTTTCTTTCGGAAGCGCCGACATCGCCGTCGTTGAACGCAGCCAGGCGCTCGCCGAGAAAGGCGATCTCTTCCGGCAAGGGGTTTGCCGTCGTTTCGAGTGTCGTGTTCATGGCTCTTCCGAAATGCTCGACTGGGTGGGCTTGAAGCGTTACGGGGCGTAAGGCCCTGGCGCAATTTCTATGTCTACTCTCGAACAGCTTGCGGGTCGCCGCCGTTGCGGAAGTCCGACGCGGCAATGCCATAGCGCTTGAGCTTGTCGTAGAAAGTCTTGCGCGGCACGCCGAGCGCGTCGATGGCGCCGCGCACGTCGCCGCCGTGGTCGCGCAGCGCCTCGCGGATGAGCTGCGCCTCGTAGTGGCCGACGCGTTCGGGCAACGGGGCCGCCGGCTCCGGCGATCTCGGAGAAGCCGCCCTCGCCTGATCGTCCGGGCCGAGGCCGAGCGCGACGCGATCGGCGAAATGGGCGAGTTCGCGCACATTGCCTGGCCAGGCATGCGACTGGAGATGATCGCTCACCGCGGCATTCACCCTGGCGACCGGCCGGCCGAAGCGTTCGGCGGCTTTGCCGAGGAAATGACCGAACAGCATCGGGATGTCGCCGCGCCGCTCGCGCAGCGGCGGGATGCGCAGCGTCACCACGTTGAGGCGGAAATAGAGATCCTCGCGAAAATGGCCGCGCTGGTCCGACTGGCCGAGATCCACCTTGGTCGCCGCCACGACCCTCAAATCGATGCGCCTGACATCATTCGAGCCGAGCGGGGTGAGACTGCGTGTCTCCAGCACCCGCAGCAGCTTGACCTGGAGGGCCGGCGGCATGGATTCGATCTCGTCGAGGAACAGCGTGCCGCCGCTGGAATGCTCGATGCGGCCGATGCGCCGCCGCTGCGCGCCAGTGAAGGCGCCCGCCTCGTGGCCGAACAGCTCGCTTTCGATGACGGTCTCCGGCAGAGCACCGCAGTTCAGCGCCACGAAAGGTTTTGCCCGGCGCCGGCCCCACCGGTGCAACAGGTCCGCCACCACCTCCTTGCCGGTCCCGGTCTCTCCTTCCACCAGCACGTCGACATCCATGTCGGCGATCTGGCGCAAGGTTTCGCGCAGCCGGCTGATGGCGGGCGCTTCGCCGATCAGCGGCAAGCCGTCGGCGGCCTGGCCCGCGGCTTCGCGCAGCCGCCGGTTCTCGATCACCAGCCGCCGCTTCTCGCTCGCCCGTCTCAGCGCCTCGACCAGACGATCGCCGGCATAGGGCTTCGGGATAAAATCGTAGACGCCGTCCTTGAGCGCGGCCACCGCAAGATCGACGTCGCCATGCCCGGTGACCAGGATCACCGGTATGTCGGGATCGATAGCCTTGATGCGATCGAACAGTTGCAGCCCGTTCATGCCGGGCATGCGGATGTCGCTGACGACCACACCGTCGAAATCCCGGTCGACGACAGCAAGCGCTGCCTCGGCCGCCTTGAGCGCGACCACCGTGAAGCCGGCGAGCTCGAGCAATTGCGTGGTGGCGTGAAGCAGGTCGGCATCGTCGTCGACGAGCGCCACCAACCCTTGTTTCTGCGTCATTCGATCCGCCTCAAGTCGATGGTGAAGGATGCGCCGGTGCCAGTGCCGGGGCCGCCGTCGTTGCCGTGATCGAGCCGCAGCGTGCCGCCCAGTTCCTGGGCGATCTCTTGCGAGATCACCAGCCCCAGCCCAAGGCCCTTCTCCTTGGTGGTCTGGAACGGCATGAACAGATTGCCGGCCGCTTCAGGACCGAGGCCGGGACCGTTGTCGCGCACCGAAATCAGCACCCGGTCGTCCCGCTCGGCGAGTTCGATCTCTATGCGGGGATCGGGCCGATCCTTCATGGCGTCCAACGCATTCTGCAACAAATTGACCAGGATCTGCTCCAGCCGGATACGGCTCGCCATGACCATCGGCGAGGCGTCGCCGAGCGGCTTGACGATGGTGACGCCGGAATCGCGGATGCGGCCGGACAGAAGCGACAGCGCGCCGTCGATCGCCTCGCGCACCGGCAAGGGCGAGGCGGCGACACCGGGACGACGAGCGAAGGTGCGCAGTGTATTGGTGATGGCGCCGATGCGTTCGGTCATCGAGACGATCGATGTCAGATTGCCGCTTGCTGGTTCGGTTTTGCCGGTTTCGAGAAAGCGTCCGGCATTCTCGGCATAGGTACGGATCGCGGCGACCGGCTGGTTGATCTCATGCGCCACGCCGGCGGCGATCTGGCCAAGGACGGAAAGCCGGTTGGCTTGGGCGAGATCGTCGCGCAGCCGGCGGACCTTGGCTTCGGCGCTCTCACGCTCGGAGATCTCCTCGGCGAGTGCCGTGTTGGAGCGCGTCAGCTCGGCCGTCCGGGTGCTGACCCGGCTTTCGAGTTCGGCATTCATGCGCGCCAAGGCCTCCTGCCGCAACCGGCGCGTACGGCGGCGCCTTGTGAGCACGTAGGCAAGCAAGCCTGTCAGCAACAGCCCCAGCAGCGTCGTCAGCCGCGCCGTGTTGGCGGCCGACGAGAGGGCGGCGTCGGCCGGCGTCAGCAGCCAGAGCCGCCAGCCGGGGACCGCACCGGGCAGGTCCTGCACCACTTCGACGAACTGGCGCGATTTTCCAGAACCGTCGATCGTCGCCAGGCCATCACCGGCACCACGCCGTATCGGCAGTGGTTCGAAGGCGGCATCGGCCAGCTGAAGCTGCTCATGCGCGGCGGCGGCAGCGCCAGCGGAGAGCGGCGCCAGCGCGTGGAAGCGCCATTCGGGCTGGCTGGTGGCCAGCACGACGCCGCGTTCGTCGGTGACGAAAACAAGGAAGCCGCTGGAGCGCCAATTGGCTTCGACGCCGTCGAGTTCGACCTTCAGCACCGCGACGCCGAGCGGCTTGCCGCCGTCGTCGACGCGGCTGGCCAGGTACAGACCGGGCTTGCCGCTGACCGTGCCAAGGCCATACTGGCTGGCGGCGCCCTTCGCCATCGCTTCCTGGAAATAGTGCCGAAAATTGTAGTCGATGCCGACAAAGCTCGCCGGCTCGCCGGCATTGCTGGCCGATATCGCGATGCCGGCCGTGTCGATGACATAAATGGCGGACGCCGAGGCATCGCGGGCAATCGCCTTGAGCTTCTCGTTGAGCGCCGCTTCCTGCATCTTTCCGGCCCGGCGCAGCGCTCCGCGCACAGCATCGTCACGTGCCAGCACCAACGGCACCAGACGCTGCTTCTCGATCTCCCCGGTCAGCGTGCCCGCCGCCAGCGGCAGGGCGGCAAGCGCTGTGTCGCGCAGATTGTCGGCCGCCTGGTCGGAAGCGATGCGGCCGGCAATGGCGATCGCGCCGGCCAGAACCGCAAGGGCAATGACGACGACAAGCCAGCGGCCATCGCCCAGCCGCACCGCTGCCTCGCGCAGCAAGTCACGGCCGACGGTCCCCGCGTTGCCGCTATCGGTGCCTGCTTCCGGCGCTGGCTTGTCCATTTGTCCTCAGGTCTTCGCCGCCAGTGTAATGCGAAATTCCGCCCAAGCAAACGCTACCTGTGCGGAAATCCGCACAGGTAATTGCCACATGGCTGCGAACAACGCTGGAAATCCGGGGATTCCGGCCTTTCCGCGATCTGGCACGGCGCTTGCAAAACTCTTTCCAGCGGCGTGCGACCGGAGCGCCGCGATGGGAGAAGTCACGCAGGGCGGGTTCCGTCCATCCGGCCAGGGAGAGTTCGATGCACATCGCAGATCAATCGGGCGCGCCTGCCGCGCAGCGCAAGCCCCTTTATGCCCAACTCTACGTGCAGGTTCTGGTGGCGATCACCGTCGGCATCCTGCTCGGCCACTATTATCCGTCGATCGGCGAGAGCATGAAGCCGCTCGGCGACGCCTTCATCAAGCTGGTCAAGATGATCATCGCCCCGGTCATCTTCCTGACGGTGGCGACCGGCATCGCCGGCATGAGCGACCTGCAGAAGGTCGGGCGCGTCGCCGGCAAGGCGATGCTCTATTTCCTCACCTTCTCGACGCTGGCGCTGATCATCGGCCTTGTCGTGGCCAATGTCGTGCAGCCAGGCGCCGGCTTCAACATCGATCCGGCGACGCTCGATGCCTCGACCGTCAACACCTATGCCGCCAAGGCGCATGACCAGTCGGTCACCGGCTTCCTGATGAACATCATCCCCGGCACGATCGTCGGCGCCTTCGCGGATGGCGACATATTGCAGGTGCTGTTCTTCTCGGTGCTGTTCGGGATCGCGCTGGCGTTGGTCGGCGACCGCGGCGCGCCGGTGCTCAACTTCCTTCAGGCGTTGATGGCGCCGATGTTCAAGCTGGTCAGCGTGCTGATGAAGGCAGCCCCCATCGGCGCGTTCGGCGCCATGGCCTTCACCATCGGCAAATACGGCATCGGCTCGGTCATCAATCTCGCCATGCTGGTCGGCACCTTCTACGCGACGTCGCTGCTGTTCGTGTTCGTCGTGCTGGGTGCCGTCTGCCGCTACAACGGGTTTTCCATCCTGTCCTTGATCCGCTACATCAAGGAAGAGCTGCTTCTGGTGCTCGGCACCTCCTCCTCGGAGGCCGCGCTCCCCTCGCTGATGGAGAAAATGGAGAAGGCCGGCGCCAAGCGCTCGGTGGTCGGGCTGGTCATTCCGACCGGCTATTCCTTCAACCTCGACGGCACCAACATCTACATGACGCTGGCGGCGCTGTTCATCGCGCAGGCGACGAACATCCATTTGTCGATCGGCGACCAGATCCTGCTGCTGCTGGTGGCAATGCTTTCCTCGAAGGGTGCCGCCGGCATCACGGGCGCCGGCTTCATCACGCTGGCCGCGACGCTTTCGGTGGTGCCTTCGGTGCCGGTGGCCGGCATGGCGCTGATCCTCGGCGTCGACCGTTTCATGTCGGAGTGCAGGGCGCTGACCAATTTCGTCGGCAACGCCGTCGCCACGCTGGTGGTCGCCCGCTGGGAAGGCGAACTCGACGAGGCCAAGCTGGCGAGAGCGCTGGCGGGCACGGCCGACGACAGCCTGCCGGCGGATATCGTTCCCGCCGAGTAATCCGCGGTCGTTTAGAAATGTCGATGGCCGGAGGCATCGCTGTCTCCGGCCATTTTCACGCGCGGCGATGTCAGGCGGTTTTGCCGTGCGGCGCGACCGCGCCGCGCAGCTTGAGCTCAACCCTTGAAGTCCCTCCTGATGTCTGGATAGGTGCTTGGACCGACAGGCATGCGCGCCGCCAGGTTGCCATCATCGAACAGGACAAGGCTGGCCGCGCCAACCAGACCGGCGTGGCGGCCGAGCTGGGCCTCGACAACCGGCACGTCACGGTAGGCGCGCATGGCACGCTGCCGGATGGTCGCTTCGATGACGGGCGCCATCAGGTCGAGGCCGTTGGCGATGCCGCCGCCGACAACCAGCACGTCGGGCGAATAGAGATGCAGGAGATTGGTGAAGCCGACGCCGAGCCAGCGCGCCTCCTCCTCGAGCAAGGCCACAGCGAGGTCGTCCTGCAGCCGCGCGGCCTCGACCACGTGGCGGCCCGTCACCTCGGCGTTGGCCGAGAGGCGGCGCAGCGTCGAGCCGTCCCAGGGAGCCGTCGCGGCGTCGGCGCGGCGGCCGAGCGCGGTCCCCGAGGCAATGGCCTCGAAGCAGCCGACGACGCCGCAGACGCAGCGTTCGCCCTCATTGGTGATGGTCATGTGGCCGATCTCGGCGGCAAGGCCACGGCGACCGTGCAGGATGCGCCCGTCGACCACGACGCCGCCGCCAATGCCGGTCGAAACGGTGACGAAGACCAGCGAACGCGCACCGTGCCCGGCACCGAAGCGCCATTCGCCAAGTGCTGCCGCGTTGGCGTCGTTCTCCAGCCGCACCGGCAGGCCGAGCCGGCGCTCGAGGATGTCGGCCAGCGGCACGTCCTGCCAGCCGGCGAGTGTCGGCGGTCCGACCGCGATACCGGCCAGCGGATCGAGCGGCCCCGGCGCGCCGACGCCGACACCGACGACGGTAATCGCAGGCGCCTCGGCGTGAACGGTCGCGGCCAGCGCCTCGATCTGCCCGATCACCACATCGGGACCGGCCTGTGCCTGCGTCGGCACGGCCGAGAAGGCCAGGATCTTGCCGTCACGGTCGACCAGCGCGGCACGAAGCTCGGTGCCGCCAAGATCGATCGCGAGGGCGGCTTCGGTGGTCATGCCGCAACCTTCAGCCCATGCAGCCAGCCGATGCGGCCGGCCAGATCCTTGTCACCAAAGGCGAGCGAACCCAGGACCACGGTCTCGGCGCCCGCGGCGCGCAACATGGGCACCGTCTCGTGGCGAATGCCGCCATCGGCGGCAAGAACCACGGCTGCCTCGCGGCCGGCCTCTGCCAGGATGGCACGGGCAGCGCGCAGCCGGTCGCAGGCTTTCTCCGACAGGCCCTGGCCCTTGACGCCGATCGCAGTGCCGAGAAGCGTGACGAAGGCGACCTCGGAGACGAAAGGCGTCACCGCCTCGACCGGCGTCTCCAGCCTGAGCACCACGCCGGCTTCGGCGCCGAGTTCACGCGCCAGCCGCACGGCACGCAATCCGGCCTCGCCGTTCTCGGCGTGGACGCTGATCATGTCGGCGCCGGCCTCGATGAACTGGCGCGTCTGCGCCTCGACGATCCGATCATCGACCATCAGATGGACATGGATGGGTTTCGCCGTCAGCTTGGCGATGCGGGCGACGAGATCGGGAAAGAACAGGAAAGATGGCGCGAAATAACCATCCGCCACATCGACATGGTGAAGGTCGACATAGGGTTCGATCCGCCTGAGATCGCTCTCAATGTTGGCGAGGTCGGCGGACCACGACGAGAATTCGGCGATCATGCGGTCGCGCGGCAGTGCGGCGATGGCGGCCGGGCCAGAGAGTGGTTTCGAGATCATGATGGGTCCTGGTTGTTGAAATTCATGTCGAGAAAGCCGCCGATGGCGGCACGGATCTCAGCGAAATGGCGGTCCTTGTCGGTGGCCTTTGGTGTCACTTCGGCGAAGATCGCGTTGGGGATGATCTCAGCGAGCTCGCGGGCGGTCGCCAAGGGATGAACGAGATCGAGGCCGCAACCGATGACGAGCGTCGGGATGGCAAGCGCGCCAGCGGCAGCCCGCGAGACGCCGGGCCCGTCGGCTGCGATCGCCTGCATCACCTCGGCAAAGACGGTGGCGTTTTCACGCTCGAAGAAGCCGAGCAGCGAGGCGAGATTATCCGGCGCCCCGCTGCGTAAGCGGGCCGCAGTCGCGGAGGCTGCGAAGGCGTCACGCGCCTCTGCCAATGGAAGCCGATTGATGAGTTCCGCAACTTCGACGTAAGGGCGCATGTTCCGCGGCGCCGCGTCGAAGGTCCAGGCAGGCCGCACCAGCACCAAACCGATGACACGCTCGGGGTGGCGAGAGACCAGGTGCAGCGCGATCGCCGCGCCCATCGAGATGCCGCCGGCGACGAAACGGTCGAGCCCGGCCGCATCGGCGGCAGCCAGCACGTCGTCGGCGAACATCGCTATCGAGAATGGACGCTTGCTGCCGGCGCCGGAGCCACCCTGCGCGCGGCATTCGACGGTCAGCCTGTGGCGTGACGGGCTGTCGGGAAAATTCTGCGCCACCTGCTCTTCATTGCCACCAAGTCCATGCTGGAAGATAACGGGAAGCCCGCCCTGCCCTATATCGAAAACACGAAGCGCGGCATCGTTGCGAAGTATGATCGTCGGCGCCGCGCTCATCAAAGCAGCCCGCGCAGGAAGGCGGCGACGCCTGGGGCCTCGTCGGCGGACAGCCCGTGGGTGACGAGCGCCCCGTCGAGGCCCACGGCCTTCAGACGCGCGATGAAATCCGGGAAATCGACGATGCCTTGCCCAACTGTGGCAAAGCGGCCGTCACCATGCCGGTCCTTGGCGTGCGCCATGGCGATGTGGCCCGCCGCCTCATCGATCGCGGCGGCGACGACGGTACGCGCTTCGTCCGGGCTTGCGTGTTCGAACAGGTTCGCCGGATCGAGCACGATCTTCAGACGCCTGGAGCCCATATCGGCGATCAGCCGTGTTGCATCCATGGCCGAGGTGACGATGTTGGCCTGCTCGGGCTCGATGCCGAGATCGACGCCGGCGGTCTCGGCCAGCGCCAGCGCCTTCGCCATCTCGGCGGCCATCTCTGACCAGGCGGCAGGCGTCGCATTGTCCGGATGGTACGCCCATTGATCGGCGGCGTTGCGCGAGCCGGTGCAGAGCGTCACCAGTGGAATGCCGAGGGCGGCGGCCGTCTCGATGACGACAGCAAGACGGCGAAGACCGTCGTCGCGCACAGCCTTGTCGGGATGCGACATGTTGTAGGTGCCCGAGAGAGCAGCGAGCGCAACGCCTGACGTTTGCGCGCCGACCCGGATGGTCGCAACAGCATCCGCCGGCACGGCATCGGGCATCGACGGCAGGCCGGCGCAGGCGAGATTGAACTGCGTCGTCTCATAGCCCGCTTGCCGCACCGCCGTTAGCACGGAGGCCGGCTCGGTGCCCGCAAACGTCTTGGCGAAAATGCCGAGACGCATCAGACCGCACCCGAAACCGAAGCGAGTTCAACCCGCTCGCCCGTTTCCACCGATCGGGCAATCGCCACCATGGCGCGGATCGAGGCGATGCCGTCGTCGACATTGGCGCCGCGCATCGGTGTGCCGTTGAGCACCGTGTCGGCAAGACCCTCCAGCTGGCGGCGGAAGAAATGGCCGTCGGCGCCAAGCGGTTTTCGCGAGGTCGCGTCCTTCTCATGGAAGATGTCGACCTCGCTGGCCCGGAAATACCAGGGGTTGAATGTCTTGGCGATGACAGAGCCGTTCTCGCCATAGAGTTGAAAACCCTCGTGCCAGTCCATGCGCACTGCGACGGTGAGATCGAGATGGCCAAGCGCGCCGCTGGCGAACTCGGTTTCGACGAACCAGCAATAGGCGCCGAAGCGTTCGTTGAGGCGGGCGCGGACCGCCGTGATCTCGCCGCAAAGGAAACGGGCCGTGTCGACGAGATGCGAGCCGTGCGCCAGCATGAAATATTGCCTGAGATCAGCCTTTGGATTGCCCGCCGGCTTCTTCGCCAGCTTGCTGGTGACCGGCAGCGGCTGAATGGCGTCGGTGTTGGTGTAGCGATGGGTGGAATCGCAATACCAGGCCTTCAGCGCCAGCACCTCGCCCATCTCGTCTCGGACGAAGTCGCGCGCAGTCTCCAGCGCCGGGTCGAAGCGCTTCATGTGCCCGACCTGCAGCACCTTGCCCGAGCGCCTGACCGCCTGCGCCAGTGCCTCGCCTTCCTCGACCGAGGTACCGATCGGCTTTTCGCAGAGAACATGCTTGCCAGCGTCGAGCGCCTTGATCGACATCGGCACGTGATAGGCATCCGACGTGGCGACGATTACCGCTTCCAGTTCAGGATCGGCGAGCATGGCGTCATAGTCGGCATAGATCTTTTGCGGTTCGTAGGTGGCGCCCATGCGGGCGAGCAGATCGGGGGCCGCGTCGCAGATGGCGTAGAGGTCGGCATTTCCGGCCTTCACGCAGGATTGCAGATGCGCGAACTGCGCGATGGGGCCGCAGCCGAGCACACCGACCCTGAGGCGTCTGTCTTGTTTCTTGATCATCGTCTCGTTCTTCAGGCGCCGTAGCCGCGCATTGTCTGTCGGTTGGTCTTGACCGCGCCGGCGGGATCGGCGGCGGCGGTGTCGGATTCCTCTTCGAGCACCAGCCAGCCGTTGAAGCGCGGCGCGGTGCCGGCAATCTCGATCACTTGGGCGGTGTCGCAGACGCCCTTGCCGAGCATTGCCCAGGTGCCATTGGCGTCGACGTCCTTCAAATGGATGTAGCGGATGCGGTCGCGGTAGGTGCGCAGCGTGTTGGCCATGTCCTTGTGGCCACGCAGGATGTGGCCGGTATCGGGCACCCAGCCGACCAGATCGGGGTCGAGAAGCGCGAAGATCGTGTCGTAGTCGGCGCGGTCGAACAGCAGCGTGTTGTGGTGCGAGCTCGGATGCACCGCGACCTGGACGCCGGCCTTGCGTCCAAGTTCGCCGGCCTTGTTGTAGACTTCGGCGGCGATGGCGAACTTGTCGCCGCGCGGACCGTCGGACACGACGGTCGCCGACCCCATCGACACCAGGGCGTTCGGAAAGGCGGCGGCGAAATCGATCCAGCGTTTGGCAGTTTCGAGGTCGGAGCCGATCTCATCCTTCAGCGTAAAGCCACTGTCCGAGCCGAAGGCGAAGGAGACCAGCGTCAGCCCGGACGCATTCAGCGCGGCGGCGAACTCCGACGGCCGATCCGCATAGTGGCCGATCATGGCGTCGGTGATCTCGATACCGGCATAGCCGCCATCGGCGATCGCCTTCAGCAGATCGTCGGGACCGCCGGTGAACCGGTCTCCCAGCATTTCCCAGGTGAAGGTCTGGCAGCCGACTTTGAGGTCTTTCACGTTCATCCTTTCATTCCTTGATATTCCTGATGCGCCTTGCGTCAGCCGCTCGATGATGTGGCGCTGATACGCGAGGGCCCGCTCCTTCTCCTTGGGAGGGGCATCCTACTTGACCGAGCCTGCGGTCATGCCGGCGAGGAAGTACCTCTGGGCAACGAGGTAGATGAGCAAGAGAGGTAGCGAGCCGAGCACGCTCATCGCCATCATCTGGTTCCATTCGAAGGCGTGCTGCCCCATCAACAGCTGGATACCGATCGGGACGGTGCGCATGGACGTCGACTTCGTCAGCGTCAGCGCGAAGAGAAATTCGTTCCAGCACAACAGGAAGGTGTAGACCGACGTCGCCACGATACCAGGCAGTGAGATCGGGACGATCACCCGCCAAAGCGCCGTCCAACTGGTGCCTCCATCGACAGCCACGGCTTCATCGAGATCGCGGGGCAAGGTGTTCAGATATCCCGTCATCAGCAGGATCGCGTACGGCAGCGTAAACACCAGGTAGGTCAGGATCAGTGCGACGTAGGTATCGAAGATACCGTATGAGACGACAAGCCCGAAGAAGGGGATCAAAAGTGTGATCGGCGGAATCGTCTGCGTGCTGATGATGATTGTGTTCAGGCTGCCCTTGCCGCGGAAGTTGAAGCGGCTGAACCCGTAGGCAGCCAGCAAGGCGATCAGCACCGTCAGCACGGTCACCGCTCCCGCCACGAAATAGCTGTTGAAGAAGAAGCGCAGTTTCACCGGGTCGCCAAGGATGGCTGCATAGGCTTCCAGGGTGAAGGCCTTTGGCAGGATGGTTGGCGGCAGGGCAAAGATTTCGGTATTCGATTTGAACGAACTGCTCAGCATCCAGTAGATCGGGAATGCCGCGAAAAAGAGCCCCGCTGCAAGCGCTGCATGGAGCGCGACGGTGATCAGCCTGTCTTTCGGCGTATGCCTTTTCCTCATGGTGACTACCGAGCCTTTTGATAGCGGATGTAGAACAGCGTCAGGCCGAGAGAGATCAACAAGATGACCACAGCGCTCGCCGAAGCCTGCGACAGGTTGTAGCTCGAAAACGCCAGCTTGTACGTGTAGGTGCTGAGGACCTCGGTCGAGTAGATCGGACCACCGCCCGTCGTTATCCAGATCAACGGGAAGACCTGCATGGTCCAGATGAAGTCGAGCAGCGAGATGCTGATGATGATCGGCATCAGCTGCGGGATCGTGATGAAAATCAGCTTCTGGTAGGCTTTCGCCCCGTCGATATCGGCCGCCTCGTAGAAATCCTTGGGAATGCCCTGCAGGCCCGCGAGCAGGCTGACCATGAAGAGCGGATAGCCCGCCCAGATATTGGCGAAGGTGACGGCGTGCAGCGCGGTCTCGGGCGAGGAAAACCATTCGACCTTGGAACCGATGATTCCGATTTGCATGAGAATGCTGTTCACGACACCGTTCGGCTCAAGCAGGAGGCGCCAGATCACGGCGATGATCACCGCGGTGAACAGCCAGGGCAGTATGTAGAGCACGCGCAGGATATTGCGCAGCGTAGGATTGATGCGGTCGCTGTTCAGCATGAGCGCGAAGACCATGCCGATTGTCATGTGGAAAATGACACTCATGCATGTGAAGTAGAGCGTGTGCCACAGCGAAGCCCAGAACACCGGGTCGTCGAAGATCGCCTGGTAGTGTTTCAGTCCGGCAAAGGATGGGTCGCGACGCAGCACCGCGCTGTTCTGGAACGAGTAAGCAATCACCGTCACCATCGGCAGCAGCATCAGAAGCCCGATTATGAGCAGCGAGGGCGACAGATAGAGGTAGGGTGCGACCGCTCGTTTCAGCTTGTGGTGGGAGCGCTTTTGCCGGGTCATGTGCCAACCTTGGGATACGCCTTCAAGAGAAGGTGAGCTTCAAGAACAGGTCCATCTCAAATTGCCGATCATTGTTGCTGGGTGGCCAGCCCGAAGTCAGGCCACCCGGTCGAAGCAACTGGGAACGGGCCGATCAGAATTTCGCCATCCAGCCCTTCTGAGCGGCGGCTGCGGCTTGTTCGGGAGACTGTTCGCCGGCCAGCATCTTCTGGGCTTGCACGTCGAACTGGGTCATCAGGTCTTCAGCCACCGGCAGGCCCGTGAACTCATTGGCGAGATAACCGGTCTTGAAGATTTCAAAAGCCTTGCCGAACGCCTTGTCCGAGGTCACGAAATCGGGCTTGGCGTTGACGTTGCCCGGGAAGGCGTTTGCAAGCGACACGAGCTTGGCGTTGACCTTTTCACTCATCAGATATTGGACGAGTTTCCAGGCCTCTTCCTGATGTTTCGAGGCAGCCGAGATGCCGATGCCCCAGGAGGCATAGGGAAGGCCGCGCTTGCCGGTATAGTTTTCCACGACCGGGACCGGGATGAGGTCGAAGTTCAGCTTGGGATTGCGCTTGCGGATGAGGTTCACATGCGCGAGCGAGTCGATCATCATCCCGACGCGGTCGTTGACGAACTCCTCGACCTTTTCCTGCTCGGTCTTGGTGGCGATGCCGGGCGAGATGGTGCCGGCGTCGTTGAGCGATTTGACGAAGGTGAGCATATCCACCACCGGCTTGCCTTCAAGGTCCGGCTTGCCGTTCGCCATCATCGACTGACCCGAAGCCCAAACCCACGACATCATGTCGTTCTGGACGCCGGACGGCGTTTGCAGCGACAGGGGCAGCACCCAGCCATACTGGTTCTGGTCGGCGTGCGTCATCTTCTTGGCGGCTTCGAGAAACTCCGCACGGGTCGACGGCAGCTTGGTCACCCCTGCCTTGGCGGCGAGGTCCAAATTCACGAAGACCGGATAGACGAAGGAAGCCACGGGAAACATCACCGCCTTGCCGTCCACCTTGATGATGTCCGCGACTCGGGCTTTGTCGAACTTGCTCGCCTCCATCATCGGGTTCATGTCGGCCAGCGCACCCTGCGCGTTCAGATTGTTCACCCAGGCGCCGTCGAGACCGACGACGTCGCTGAGCGTTCCGGTTGCAGCACCAACCGAGATCTGGTCTCGCGTGGTGGCGTAGGGGCCGCTGACCAGCGTCACCTTGATGCCGGGGTTTGCCGCCTCGAACTCATCCATGATTGACCTGAGCGAGCCAGCCGGCAATTCGGGCTCCCACCATTGGGTGAATTCCAGCGTCGTATCCGCCATGGCGCCGGTTGCGCCAAGCAACCATGCCGCCGCGGCTATTTTCAGCATCGCGGGTTTTATGCGAAACATCATTTTCTCCTCCTTCTTTAGGATCGACCGCACAATGCGCCCGATCGTCTGGTTATTAAGAAGTCTCCTTATGCAGGTGCCTCACCTCACCCGCGTCTTGTCGCGTATATTCAGATCGCCAGATGCGTCTCGGGATCGAAGAAATGGAGCTTGGCGTCGTCCAGCGCCAACCTGATTTCCGCGCCGGAGCGGACTGTGCTGACCGGTTCGAATCTCGCCACCGCATTCGACGCCAGGCCGAAATCCTGCACCGCGTCAGGGTCGCCGGAGTCCACCCGGACCGCGTCGATGTTGAGATGGACGATATGTTCGGATCCGAGTTCTTCGATCGAGGTTACCCTTGCCGGTATCGTCTGATACTTGCGGCCGGATTCGAGGCTGCTGTCATAGAGATCCTCCGGTCGTATCCCGAACACGACCTCGCGCCCCGCATACGACCTCAAACCCGGTCTGCGCACGAAGGCTGCATCCTGCAGCCGGATGGCAAAGGCGCCGGACGTCAGTTCGTCGCCCGTCAGGGTCGCCTCGAAAAGGTTCATCGAAGGAGACCCGATGAAGCCGGCAACGAAGGCGTTCACCGGCGATTCATAGAGCCTCTTGGGTGTGTCGACCTGCTGCAGCACGCCGCCTTTCAACACCGCGACCCTGTCGCCCATCGTCATGGCTTCGGTCTGGTCGTGGGTCACATATATGGTCGTTACGCCGAGCTGCTTTTGCAAACTGGTGATCTCGGCGCGCATCTGGACACGCAGTTTCGCGTCCAGATTGGAAAGGGGTTCGTCCATGAGAAAGGCTGCCGGCTCGCGCACCATGGCGCGGCCCATGGCAACCCTTTGACGCTGTCCGCCTGAAAGGTTCGCGGGTTTGCTGTCCAGCAGAGACGTCAGTTGAAGGGTTTTGGCGATCTCGTCCACGCGCTTCTTGCGCTCGGCCTTCGGCTTGCCTGCCAGCCGCATCGAAAAGGCGATGTTTTCAAACACCGTCATATGCGGATAGAGGGCGTAGCTCTGGAAGACCATCGCGATGTCGCGATCCTTGGGCGGCATGTCGACGACGTCTATTCCGCCGATCCGCAGGCTGCCGCTGGTGACGTCCTCCAACCCCGCGATCATCCGCAATGCGGTGGATTTGCCACAGCCGGACGGCCCGACGAGAATCAAGAACTCGCCGTCCTCGACCGACAGGTTCAATTGGTCGATTGCGTGAAAATTGTTCCCGTATGTCTTGCAGATATTCTCAAGAACGACTTCTGCCATATTCCTCCCTCCACAAGTCCAAGCCACTGATTCTTATGATGGTCCTCGGCTTATGTTCACCTGCGAAATCTTTCCTCGTATAGTTCGGGCTATGTTCCGGTATCGAGCCGCGCATAGTTCAGTTCGACCGCCGACGGCGCGTTCGTCGATGCCAGGAATTCCATGACCTGGTCGGCGGTCGGAAGCGCTTCGCGCCCGCCCCGCCCCGTTATCGAAAGGGCAGCCGCCGCGGCCGCGAATGCAACCCGGCCCGCGGTGTCGGCCCCCCGCGTCAAGGCAAGGGCATAGGCGCCATGAAAGCAGTCGCCGGCACCGGTCGAGTCGACGACGGCAACCCGGTGCGGCGGCAGGTGCCAGAGCCCCGTCTCGTCGCGTCCGCGATAGAAGACACCCCTGCCGCCATCCGTCAGAACCACGGCGGACCGCGACGGCAACCACAATGCATCGAGTATCTCGGCCGGCGACTGGAGGCCCGTGGCGGTTCGCGCAAAGCCGAGCGGAAGAATGAGATGGTCGCAGAGCCCGATCAGTGTCTCGGTGGCTGAGCCGTGGCTCCATTCGATATCGCCGAGGATCGCAAGGCCAAGATCGCGAGCCCGAGTCACGACATCCAACGACCCAATCCCGTAACTATCGACGATCAGGACGGTCGCGCGGCTGAGGACCTCGTCCGGAAAATCCGTCGCGGTGCCCAGCATCGCTTCGTCGTCATACGCGATGAACCGCTCCCCATCCGAACCGACGGTGATCCGCGAGCGCACCGGGCGCGCGTGCGGGTGGCGCGGCGCGAACGCGGTTTCAACGCCGCTTGCAACGAGGTCGCACAACACGGCGTCGTCGGCGGCATCGCTCAGCCATCCGACGAACCCGGCGGTGCCGCCAAGCCGCGCGACGGCGGCAAGTGCCGTCGCGACATTTCCCCCGAAAGCTCGGGCACTTTGCAGAACCTTCCCCTTGCCCGCCGACAACGGCTGATCGACATAGACGATGTCGTCGATCGCAATCGCTCCGAAGCCAAGGATTGAAGGGACGGTGGGCATCGTTCAGGCACCCGCCTTCGCCAAGGCGTCTTGCGCCGAAAGGCCGTCATGGATGACGCCCCGAAAGGCAATCGCCGCCTTTTCCGGATCGCCATGCCCCCAGAGATTGCGGCCCACAACGGCACCGCGCGCGCCGGCACGGATGGCGTCCGCCGTCTGCTGAAGGGCGCCGAGCAGCGTGTCGGTCTTCGGACCACCGGCGATCACAACCGGCACCGGGCAGGTCCGAACGGTCTCTCGAAACGACTCGAAATCGCCCGTGTAACCGATCTTGATGACATCGACGCCAGACTCGTAGCCGATGCGTGCCGCATAGGCGATCTCGTCGGGGGTGAAGACGATTTTTGCCCCGTCGGTGAAATCGCGAGGGTAGATATGCGCCACCACCGGCATGCCGTAGCGGGCCGCAGCGTTCACCGAATCGGTCAGCCAGCGTATGTATTTGCCCTCGGTCGCGCCGCGCACCGGAATGGCCACGGCCAACGCATCGGCGCCAGCGCGCACCGCATCCTCCGGGGTTGCAATCAGCTCACTGATGCGATCGTCTGGGGTGAAGCAGCCGGCCTGGATCACCAGGGAGGCCTTGCCCGCATATTGCGGCCACAGATGGCGCGCGGTGCCAGGCTGGATGCTGACATAATCGGGTTTGCCCACCATGACGCGTGCAAGCGCGCCCGGCAGGTCGGCAAGACCTCCTTTGCGCACGTCGCCATAGCCGACAAAGTGGTCGACCGCGCCGCCAAAAAGATTGCCCGATGGATGTGAGAAGAGGCGCGCCAGGCGCACCTTGGTTCCGAGGCTCATGAGTCTAAAACTCTCCAATCGATTGGTTTCAAAATCCTTGACCCAGTGTTTGCGAAAGAAAAGATAAATGCAATCTTTCGAAAGCTTTCGAATTCGCGTATTTTGGTAGAGTGAACCGAGGCCAGCGCGATCGCTTGGCGCATGGAAGCAAGGACAGGGCAATGTTGTCGGAGCAGAGACGCCAGTCGATCCTGGGTGAGGTGCAACGCAGCGGACAGGTTCGCATCAAGGACCTGTCGGACGAATTTGGCGTGTCGGAAGTCACGGTGCGCTCCGACCTCGAGATACTGGACCGCAAGGGACTGCTGACCAAGACCCGCGGAGGGGCGGTGACCCGGACGACGGATTCGACCACGGCCGCGTTCGCCCGGCGGATGCAAACGAACCTCGACGCAAAGAAACGCATCGCCCGGGCAGCGGTAGACCTGTTCGAGGATAACCAATCGGTCATCTTCGACGGCGGCTCGACATTGATGCAAGTTGCCATGCTGTTACCGCCGCTCAGCAATGTCGTGGTCGCGGCCACGGCGATGAATATCGTGCAGCATCTGATGCATCGGCCCGGGCTCGACGTTCATATGATCGGTGGCCGGGTCTATCCGGACACGGTGAGCACGCTGATCACCGATGCCGACACCGCTCTCGGCGGCCTGGTGGCGCATCAAGTCCTTGTTGGAGCGCATGCGATTGACTCGTCACTGGATGTGGTCGACGTGAACGAAGACATGGCGCGAACCAAGCGAAACCTCGTGCGCATGGCCCGGCGCGTGGTCCTGCTTGCGGATTCGAGCAAATGGGGCGTCAGCGGAACCTCCAAAGCGTTTTCGCTGTCGAGCGTCGATGTCGTGATCACCGACGATGGCCTTTCCGACCCGATACGCAGCCAGCTTGATAGGACCGGGGCCAAGGTGATCTATGCCTGACCCCATCGCGGTCCCTGACCGCGACGGAAACGTCCGATGCGCGCATGCCCCACGGGATTCGCATCGGCGGCCGGCCGTTTTTTCATGTCTGTCATTCCTCCTCCTACGGCTGGCAGCCTCCCGATGTTGCCAGCATTTTCGCATGTTCTATAAAAAATTTACGCGCGTCAATATTTAAAATGTTGTATAGCGCTTTCCAAAACGATCCGTTGCCGGCGCAGCGGATCCGGCAGACCATGACCGCATCCGGAGGACCGATCTAAAATGCAGGCAAAATCAAGGGAAAAACTCGGAATCGGTGTCATCGGATGTGGCAACATCTCAATGACCTATTTGCGCAATGCCGCCCTCTTCGGCGGCATCGAGCTGCGCGCCTGCGCCGATATTTCGGCCGACATGGCGGCGTTGCGGGCCAAGGAATATGGCCTTCGGGCACTCGGCGTCGATGCGCTGCTGGCCGACCCCGAGATCGATCTCGTCCTCAACCTGACCATTCCCGCCGCACATTTCGACATTTCGTTTTCAGCGCTTTCGGCCGGAAAGCACGTCTTCACCGAAAAGCCGCTGGCGACGTCGGCCAGCGACGGGCGCCGGCTGGTGGCGGAGGCGGCCAAACGCGGCGTGCTGCTCGGCTCGGCCCCTGACACCTTCCTGGGTGCTGCCGGGCGCCGCGCGCGCCGGCTGATGAACGAGGGCGCCATTGGCCGCCCGGTCACCGGCACCACCTTCATGATGGGGCGCGGCATGGAGCACTGGCACCCCAACCCGCAATTCTACTACCAGCCGGGCGGCGGCCCGGTGTTCGACATGGGACCCTACTACCTGACCATGCTGGTCAACCTGCTCGGTCCGGTCGCGCGTGTCATGGCGATGGCAACGCGTGGCCAGGAGGAAAGGCTGATCACCGCCGAGGGACCGTTCAAGGACACGACGTTCAAGGTCGGTACGCCGACCAATGTGCTGTCGCTGCTCGAATTCCGCTCGGGCCCCACCGTCACCTTCGGCGCCTCGTGGGACGTCTTCAAGCACTCCAACCATCCGATCGAATTGCACGGCACGGAAGGCTCGCTACGCCTGCCCGATCCCGACACGTTCGGTGGCACCGTCTCCTTGTCCGAACGCGGCGCCGAGTGGAAGGATTTCGCCAGCGAAGGCGAACTCTACGGCGCCCGCAACTGGCCCTACGCCGCGCCCGACCGCGCCAATTACCGCATGCTGGGCGTCGCCGATCTGGTGCGCTCGCTCACGACAGGTGCGACACCCCGCGCGTCCGGCAATCTGGCACTGCATGTGCTGGAGATCATGGAGGCGATCCTGCAATCGGGCGAAACGAAAAGCTCGGTTGCCATTGCCGGCGATGTCGCCCAGCCGGCGCTACTTAACGAGGACGAAGCAGGCAGCCTGCTCGCCTAGACTCGGATCACCGTTTCACCGAACGATGATCTGTTGTTCTGACGCAATTCCGGACGGAAAACCGTTTCACACTTTTCCTGGAATGCTTCACGGAGATAATGATGACGCTCGACCCTGATGCCTTGCGCGCCCTCGAAATCGGCCGTGCGGCCGGCAGCGAACCGTTCGAGCATGGCAGCGTGGCGGCGGCGCGAGCAGCCTACAACGCTTCGTTCCCGGCGCAGCAGGGCGAGCACGAGCCAGTCGCATCAACCGCGCAGCTGACGGTCGACGGGCCGAACGGCCCAGTCACGATCCGCATCCACCGCGGCATCGGCGCGCCACTAACCGCAGCGCGAGCCGTGCTCTATCTGCATGGCGGCGGCTGGGTCATCGGCAATCTGGATTCGCACGACGATATCTGCCGCTGGCTCGCCAATCTGGGCAATGCCATCGTGGTCTGCCCCGATTACCGGCTGGCGCCGGAACACAAGTTTCCCGCAGCGCTCGAGGATTGCGCGGCAGCGCTTCGCTTCATGGCGCAGAATGCCGGGGAACTCGGCATCGACCCAGCCCGCATCACTGTGGCCGGAGACAGCGCCGGCGGCAACCTCGCCGCTGTTCTGGCTTTGCTTTCCCGCGACGGCCTGGCGCCGCCGCTTGCCGCCCAGATCCTGATCTACCCCAACACCGATGCCCGCCAGACGGCCGACAGCTACCGGCGTTTCGGCAACGGTTTCGGGCTCACCGCCGCCACCATGGCCTGGTTCCGCGACCACTATGTACGAACGCCCGATGACATCGCGGACTGGCGGGTTTCGCCGCTGCTCGCGTCAAGCCTTGCCGGCGCGGCACCGGCGTTTGTCGCCCTCGCCGGCCACGACATCCTTGCGGACGAAGGCACGGCCTATGCCGAACGCCTGCGGGCCGACGGCGTGCCGCTGGTCTTGCGGCAGTGGCCGGGGCAGATCCATGGTTTTGTCTCGATGGGCCGCCACATCAAAGCCGCGCGGCAAGCGGTGAGCGAGGCGGCGGCCTGGCTGCAGTTGCAGACGCCCGATCAGGCCGATTGACGCATCACCAAGGTCGCGCCGAGCTTGACGTTGCGTGCCACGCCTTGTCCGGGCGGATCGGCCTCGTCCAGCAGGGCAAGCAAGATCTCGACGCTGCGGCCGGCCATGGTGGCGAAATCCTGCGCCATGGTGGTCAGCGCCGGACAGGTGTAGCGGCTCAGCGGATGATCGTCATGGGCAGCGACACGGAAGTCGCAATCGGGCCGGCGACCTATCTTCAGCCCGCGCGAAAAGGCGGCCGCCATGACGCCGAAGGCGAGGCGGTCATTGGCGCAGAGTAGCGTGCGGGCCGGCAGGTCGCCATTCTCGAGCGTCTTGTCCATCCATTCATGGCCAATGCGCTCGAAATCCCAGCTGTAGTCGGCCGCCGCCTTGAGCACGATCGGCTCCAGACGAGCGGCTCGCATCGTGTCGATATAGCTCTGCAGGCGCTCGCGAGAATTGTGATTGACGTGCGGGATGTCGACATAAACAGGCGGTTCGCCGGACCGGCAGAGATAGTCGACGATAGTCGAGGTGCTCTGATGATTGTCGTTGCCGACGAACGGCGTGTCGCCCTCGATATAGGTGTCGAAATAGACGATCGGGATGTCCTCGCTCATCCGCTCGAAGACGCCGGGTTCGGAGACCGATCCGAGGGGAGCGACGATGGCGCCGGCGACCTTCAGCGACATCAGCGTCCTGACCGATTCCGCCTCCAGTTTCGGCGAACCGTGCGAGGAGATGACGATCGGCCAGAAACCCTCGCCGCGGCAGCGCAGTTCGATGCGGCTGACCATTTCGGCATAGAATGGATCGGTGAGCGCCGGCACGATGATGCCGACATTGCGGGTGCGCTTGCGATTGAGATTGCGCGCGAAAACATTGGGCTGGTAGTCCGACGACCGCAATGCCGCCTCGATGCGCGTCCGCGTCGCCGGCTTCACGCTCGCCGGATCGTCGAAATATTTCGACAGGGTCGGCCGTGACACGCCGGACGCCCTGGCGAAATCATCCATCGTGCGGTGGGTCTTCTCCGCCATCGATATTCCAGGCCCCCTCGTCCTTGCTCGCCAGTCCTTTTTCGGTCTGGCCAGAATCAGTCTTGCGGCCATTGCCGTGAGACAGCATTGCTTGACCGAATTTATCAGTCAAATTTTCGCGTTTGCAGTACAACGCAAAAGAATCGCGCGCGTCAAATTATTTATTGACGCTCTAAAATTGGCAACCTAGGTTTTGAACGCGCATGGCAATAGGGATGGCATCCGGCAACCCGCCACGGGCGAATGGGGAGGATATGAAGAAACTGGTTTGCGCCGGCGAGATCCTGGTCGAGATCATGGCCGAGCGGATCGGCCAGAGCTTCCTTGCCCCCGGCCCGCTCGTCGGCCCGTTTCCATCCGGCGCGCCGGCGATCTTCATCGACCAGGCGGCGCGGCTCGGCCAGCCGGCAGGGCTGATCGCCGCAGTCGGCGATGACGATTTCGGCCATTTGAACATCGAGCGCCTGCGCGTCGACGGCGCCGAAATCTCGGCCATCAAGGTGCATAAGGGTGCGGCGACCGGAACCGCCTTCGTCACCTACGAGGCGGACGGCAGCCGGCATTTCGTCTATAACATCAAACAAAGTGCTGCCGGCCTGATCGAAATCGGCGCCGAGGCGCGCGCGCTGCTGGCCGGCGCCGACCATTTTCACGTCATGGGCACCTCGCTGTTCTCGCCCGAGGTGATCGAGGTGGCGCGCAACGGGATCGAGGCTGTCAAGGCGCGCGGCGGCACGGTCTCCTTCGATCCCAACATCCGCAAGGAGATGCTCGATCTGCCGGGCATGCGCGACGCCTTGCATTTCGTGCTCTCGAAGACCGACGTGTTCCTGCCGAGCGGGCCGGAACTGTTCATCTTCGCCAAGGCGACCGACGAAGAAAGCGCTGTGCGCGAAATGCTGGGACGCGGCATCTCCACCGTGGTCGTCAAGAAGGGCGCCGACGGTGCCGTTCACTATGACCAGACCGGTCGCACCGCGTCGCCCGGCTTCGCCGTCGATGAAATCGATCCGACCGGCGCCGGCGACTGTTTTGCCGCCGCCTTCGTCTCCTTCTGGCTGCGTGGAGCGACACCTGAAAAAGCGCTCAGCATCGCCAATGGCTGCGGCGCGCTGGCGGTGACGAAGAAGGGGCCGATGGAGGGCATCGCCTCGTTTGCCGCCGTCGAAGCGTTCATCAAGACCGCCAAGACCGGTGCGCCGGCATGAGCCAGGCGACGGACAGGCTGGCGGCGATCGCGGCGCGTCGCGCGGCCGGTGAACGCTGCGGCATTGCCTCGATCTGCTCTGCTCATCCGCTGGTCATCGAGGCGGCGCTGCGCCATGGCAAGGCGCGCGGCGCCGATGTGCTGATCGAGGCCACCTGCAACCAGGTGAACCACGAGGGCGGCTATACCGGCATGACACCCGGGGATTTCCGGCGCTTCGTCGAGGCGATCGCCGGCAAAGTCGGCTTTCCCCTGGACCGGCTGGTGCTCGGCGGCGACCATCTCGGCCCCAATCCATGGAAACACCTGCCGGCAGCCGAAGCCATGGCGAAAGCGTCGCGCATGGTCGACGCCTATGCCGAGGCCGGCTTCACCAAGCTCCATTTGGACGCCAGCATGGGCTGCGCCGGCGAAGGCGCCGCACCGCCAGACGCGACGATTGCCGCGCGTGCGGCCGAACTGGCCGCCGTGGCGGAGGCCGCCACGGAACGAACTGAAGGCGCCAAGCCGGTCTATGTCATCGGCACGGAGGTACCGGTACCGGGTGGCGCTCTTGAGGCGATGGACCATCTGGCGGTAACGACACCGGAGGCGGCACGCGAAACGGTGCGCATTCATCGCGATGCTTTCGCCCAGCGTGGCCTCGACCAGGCCTTTGCGCGGGCGATCGGCGTCGTCGTGCAGCCGGGTGTCGAATTCGGCAATGCCGACGTGATCGCCTATCAACCGGAGCGCGCACGGGCACTCGCCGGCACGCTCCGAGACCTGCCGCAATTCGTCTTCGAGGCCCATTCGACCGACTACCAGCCGGTGGCGGCATTGAGCGCGTTGGTCGATGACGGCTTCGCCATTCTCAAGGTCGGGCCGCGGCTGACCTTCGCGCTGCGCGAGGCGCTCTATGGCCTGAGCCACATCGCCGACATTCTCGCTCCCGACGCCTCGCGGGAAAGCCTGCCGGCGGCGATGGAGCGGGCCATGCTGGCGGCGCCCGGCAACTGGAAGAATTACTATCACGGCACCGAGGCCGAGCAGCGGATCGAACGGCATTTCTCCTACAGCGATCGCATCCGCTACTACTGGCCGGCACCGGGCGCCCAACAGGCCGTGGGCGCGCTGATGCAGGCGCTTGGCGACCGCGACATCCCCTCTCCCCTCATCAGCCAGCATCTTGGCCGTCTCGGTGGTGCCGTGGCGAATGGATCCGTCGCGCCCAAAGCCAGGGAATTGCTAATCGCTGGCGTGACGGAGGTTCTCGACATCTACGCCAGCGCGACCGGCTGACTGCGGTTACGGCAGCAAGACCAGGGCTCCCGTGGTGCGGCGGGATTCCAGATCGCGGTGCGCATCGGCGGCGTCGGCAAGGGTGTAGCGGGTCGGCGCCTCGACCCTGACCACGCCTTGCCGAAGCGCCTGGAAAAACCTGGCGACGTGCGGCGCGAGCTTTTCCGGCGTGTCGGTGTAATGCGCGTAGTTGGGCCGCGACAGGGTGAGCGATTTGGAGGCGAAGCGGCCGATATCCCAATTGCCGACCGGCCCCGAAGCCTGGCCGAAGCTGACGAGATGGCCGCGCACGGCAAGGGCCGCGAGCGAGCCGCCGAATGTGTCGTTGCCGACCGCGTCATAGGCGACATCGGCGCCCGCGCCATTGGTCAGCCGCATGACGGCCTCGGCGAAATTCTCGCGGGAATAGACGACGACATGGTACGCGCCGAGACGCTCGACGATCCGCGCCTTGTCGTCGCTGGACACCGTGGCGATGACCGTCGCGCCGAGGTGGCGCGCCCATTGCACCAGCAGCTGGCCGATGCCACCGGCCGCCGCATGGATGAGGACGATGTCGCCCGGTTTCACGGCGTGGACATCATGCAGCAGAAAACTGGCGCTGACGCCCTTGAGCAGGCCGGCGGCGGCGATCTCATCCGGGATATCGTCGGAGAGATGAACCAGCAGTTCGGGCGCCATGTTGCGCCGCTCCGCATAGGCGCCGACCGGCGGACAGGCATAGGCGACGCGGTCACCGGCAGAGAAGCCCGACACCGCCGACCCAACCGCCTCGACGATGCCTGCGGCCTCCATGCCCGGCACGCCAGGCGGCTGCAGCAGGTCGAAAAAGCCGGTGCGGCAATAGACATCGATGAAATTGACGCCGATCACCGTGTGACGGATCCGCACCTCATTCGGCGCGGGTTGTGGCAGGCCGATTTCCCGCAGTTGCAATTCTTCCGGGCCGCCATAGCGCTCGACCACGATCGCACGGGTCGTTGCGGCCTGGCCCGGCGCGACCATTGGGGCGGCACGCGGCATCTCCACGGATGATGGCGACGCGACCCGAAGCGTCCTTGTCTCGACCGGCGAGCCTGTGTTTGCGCGCCGCAGAAGATTGCGCACCGCCGCGAAGCCGGCCTGATAGATGCCTTCGGTGACCAGCTTGACCAGTTCGTCGCGGCGATGCGCCGGCGGGTGGAATTCGGAATTCCATTCCCAGAAGGTGGCATTGCCGTCGGTCACCGGCTTCAGCCGCAGCGAGGCGACGTAACCCATCAGCGGCAGCGGCGCTTCGAGCAGGCAATAGCTCAGCCGCCGGTCCTTGTCGGACAGCGCCAGCAATTGCTCGCGCAGCTCGCCGCCGTCGTTCAGCCTGAAGTGGCGCACGGAGCCGACCGCATCGACCGGCTCGCCGCCCTCGATCTCGCTGAAGGCGATCGCCGGATGCCAGCGGTCATGGCCGTTGAAATCGCGCAGGATCGCCCAGACCTCGTCGACCGGCGCATCGATGATCGTGCTCTGACGGACCTGGACCATCGGCCGGCGTCAGCGCCCGAACCGGTGCTTCAGCGCGGTCAAGCCGGCCTGGAACACGCCATTGCCGATCTGCTGCATCAAGGCTGCCTCGCGGTCCGGCGCGCAGTCGAACTCCGCCTGCCATTCGGCGAGCGTCAGATTGCCGTCGGTGATCGGCGTCAGCGACAGCGTGGCGACATAGTTCTCCACCGCCATCGGACTTTCCAGGATCGCGTAGCTGCAGGACAGATCGTAGTCGGACAGCGCCAGCAGTCTTTCGCGGATGCGCCCGCCGTCCTTCAACGTGAAACTTCTGATGCAGCCGATCTGGTCGGGTTGCGCGTTCTGTTCGATGCGGCTGTCGGAAACGAACGGCGCCCAGCTTGGCAGTGCATTGAAGTTGCGAACGAGCTTCCAGACTTCCGCCGCCGGTGCGGGAATGACAGAGGACACATAGACCTTGGTCATGCTTGGGGGCCGGCTATGGGCATGGCAGTCCGCGTATGCATTGTCTCGCGCCGCGCCAGATCGACCCCCACTCCGTCGAGCTTTGCTCGACACCTCTCCCCCGATCGACGGGGGGAGGAACGGTGCGAACCGTCCACGGCGGGCTCCCTTCCTCTCCCTCCGGAGGGGGGAGAGGTGGCGCTGCGAAGCAGCGACGGAGTGGGGGAACCACTTGGCAATCGTCGCGAACCGACGCAGCATGGCAATCAGGCGCAAGGCATCGTCTCGCACGGCCCAATGAAGCGCGAGGAAACGCCGCCCGCACTTCAGTGATCGCGGTCGTCATCGTCGTCCTTGGCGGCCTTGCCCTTGCCCTTCTTGTCGCGGGTCAGGCTGGAAATATCCTTGGCGTCGCGCAGCACGTCGGTCATGCGGCCGAGCGAGCCGCCCTCGATGCCGATCTCCTTCATCAGATTGTCGATCATCGGCGCCTGCACGCGGTAGCGCAGCGCGGAATCGATCACCTCGTCGGTGACGTTGCGGTTGCCGCCGGCGCCCCCGTTGATGCCGTCAACATGCAGGATCTTGATGCCGTCGATCTTCTCCATCGGCTTGACGCTTTCGCGGATGATGCCTTCCATATGGTCGAGCAGTTTTCCGCGCAGACGCCCGGCGCGGGCTTCGTCGGACAGAAGGTTCTCGGCCTCGTTCAACTGGCGATGGCCTGTTGCGTCGACCTCGTAGCGCTGCGCGGCGGCAAGAGCGTGGATCTTCTCGGCCTCCGCCGAAGCGACGGCGGCGATCTTCTGCGCTTCGGCCAGGCTCTTCGCCGCCTTCATCTCGGCATCCGCGGCGGAGACGACGCGCAGTGCCTCGCGCTCGGCCTCGCGTTGCGCGCCGATGAGGTCGGTCAGCTTGCGGCGCTCGGCGATCTCGCGTTCGCGGGCGGTGAAGGCCTGTTCCTCGGCCTGGACGGCCTTGGCGCGAACCGCCTCCGACGCGGCGATAGCGGAAGAGCGTTCCTGCGTTTTCTTGGCGATATCGATCGCCTTCTGGATCTCGGCGATCTCGATCTTCTGGTCGCGGTCGACGCCGAGCTGCCTGATGTCACGGTCCTTTATCAGGCGGGCTTCCTCGATGCCACGTTCGGTGGTGATGCGGGCGCGCTCGACCTCCTCGCTGGCCGAAATTTCAGCCTCCTCGAAGGCTTGGCGCTTGGCGATCTGCAGCGCCTCCAGATGACGCTCGCGTTCGATGCGGACCTCGTCGACGACGCGTTCCTGCGCAATGCGCGCCGTCTCGGTCGCCTGGTTCTCGACGATCTCGGCGCGGCGCTTCTCGGCCTCGGCCTTGGTCACTTCCAGTGCCTTTTCGGCCAGCGTAATCTGGCGTTCCAGTTCGGCAACCTCAAGCAGTTTCTTGCGCTCGATCTCGAGCTTGCTTTGCGCGCCCTCGCGCTCGATGCGGGCCTTTTCCAGCGACAGTTCGAGCGCGATCTGCTCGCGCTCGGTCAACTCGCGCATCTTCATCTCGGTCTCGTCGAGCGAACGGCGGCGCGCGATCTCGCGGCGCTGCGTGTCCTCCTCGCTTTTGATGCGCTCCTCAGTGATGTTGCGCTCCTGGTTCAGCCGCGATTTCTCGACGGCTTCACGCGACGAAAGCTGCGCCTGCTCGGATTCCTGGTCGCGCAACGCACGCTCGATGGCGAGTTCAGACCGCTGCGCGGCGCGGCGGATCTCGACCTCGCGTTCCTGTTCGAGGCGGGCATATTCGGTGTCGCGGTCGATCTCCAGCACCTTGCGCTGGGTGTCGAGATTCTGGTTGCGGATATCGACCAGCGTGCGCTGCTCGATCTCGTTGCGCATGCGCCGCCTTGTCTCGATCGATTCCGTCAGCTGCGTCAGGCCTTCGGCGTCGAAGGCGTTGGACGGATCGAAATATTCGAGGCTGGTCTGGTCGAGATCGACGATGGCGACGCTTTCCAGCTCAAGCCCATTGGCGGCGAGCGACTCCTCGGCCAGCCGGCGCACCTTGGCGGCGTAGTCGCCACGCAGTTCATGCATCTCTTCCAGCGTCATCTGGGCGGCGACCGTGCGGAGGGCGCCGGCGAACTTGCCTTCGAGCAGTTCGCGCAGGCTGTCGGGCTGCAGCGTGCGGCGGCCCAGCGTCTGCGCGGCGGCGGCGACCAGTTCGCGGCTGGCGCCGACGCGCACGAAGAACTCGGCGATCAGGTCGACGCGCATGCGGTTGCGGGTGATCAGCGCAAGTCCGTCCTCGCGCCGCACCTCGATGCGCAGCACGTTCATGTTGACGGGAGTGATGTCGTGCAGGACCGGGATGACGAAAGCGCCGCCATTCACCACCACCTTCTCGCCCATGAAGCCGGTGCGCACGAACGCCGTCTCCTTGGTCGAGCGGCGGTAGAGCCACCGCAAGATGTAGACGGCGATCACCACGACGACCGCCGCAACGATCAGCCACAACAGGAAAGCGCCAAAGGTCTGCGCGTCCATGATCTATCCTCCCCAAGACAATACGGCCGGCGCGAGGCGACCGATTTCAAACATCCACCTGCACGGTGGCGAAGTCCAATTCTTCATGCCCGCCTCTGCAGCTTCGGCGTGATCGCGTGGAAGGCAGCGACCGCCGCATCGACGAAAGGCGTGTCGTTGATGTTGGCCCGCACTCGTTCGACATGGCGCAAAGGTGTCCGGCGAACGGTCTTCTCGATCGCCTCGAACAGAGCGTTGTCGGCTTCCGGGTCGTGAAAGGGCTGGCCGGGCGCGTCGAGCATCGAGACGCCGCCCTCCGGCAGCAGGAAGCGCACCGGACCGTTCATGGCGTTGAGCCGCGCGCCGATCCATTCGCCGAAGGCGCGGTTCTCGTCGCGCGTCGTGCGCATCAGCGTGACGTTGGGATTGTGGATGACGAATTTGCGGCTCTTGAATTTTTCCGGCACGCTGTCGCGTGGGCCGAAATTGACCATGTCGAGCGCGCCGGTCGAGCCGACATAGGGCAGTCCGGTGCGGATCACCGCGCCGAAACGATCCTCGGTTGCCGGGAAGACACCGCCGACGATCATGTCGGCCACTTCCGTGGTGGTGAGATCAAGGAAGGCCGACAACAGCCGGGAGTCGCCGAGGTTTTCCATGGCGCGTCCGCCGATGCCGGTGGCGTGGAAGACGAGGCAGTCATAGTCGGCTTCAAGTCGTTTCGTGACAGCCTGCACCAAAGGCGTGGTGACGCCGAACATGGTGATGCCGACGGCCGGCCGCGCCAGCTTGCGCTTTGCCTCCCATGCCTCGGTGTTGGGCAATTGCGCGACCATGCCGGCCATCGCATGCGCTGCATTGGAGAGCACCTGTTCGGTGATCGAGTTCAGCCCCTGCACATCGGCGACCGAATGAAACATCATGATGTCGGCGCCGCCGACATATTTGGCGACATCGCCGGCCGCCACCGTCGAGACCATCAGCTTGGGGATGCCGACAGGAAGCACGCGCATGCCGGAGGTTGCCAGCGTGGTGCCTCCTGAACCGCCCGCCGAGATGACGCCGCCGATGCCCGGCTCGCGTCCGATCCAGCGCGCGAAGGCTTCCGCCATGGCGCTGACCGATCCGCCGCGATCATTGGTGAAGACGGCGGATGAGCCACGCGGGTGCATGCCGGCCACCTGCATGGCCGGCACATCGGCGCTGGTCGGTTTTCCCGAGGTCGACAGATCGACGGTGCGCACAGGCAGGCCTAGCGACTTCAGCCGGTCGGCAACGAAGCGCAATTCCTTGCCCTTGGTGTCGAAGGTGCCGGCGACCAGCACCGTCCTGCCGATGCGCTCGGCAAAGGGGATGGCGAAGACCTTCTTCAAATCATCCTGGGGTGCCGTCTTGTCGACCGCCGCCTGCCGCAGTTCGGTGACCGGCACGTTCCAGCGGTTGGGCAGTTCGGTGACCGGTCGATAGACGGCATTCTGTGACGCCACTTCGGTCGAACCGTTGGCGGCGCGGTCAACGCGATAGACTTCCGCCAGTTGCTCCTTGGCTTGCGCGGCTTCCGCCGGCGTGACCTGCGCTTCCTCGGCATGGCGTCCGACACCGAGCAGGCGTTGTTGCAATTCGCGATCGGCGGCGAGCGCCTTGGCGTCCATCAGCCTGTTGATGCGGCCGTTGACCATGATGGCGACCTGGTTCGACACGGCGGTCGCCACGCCGATGTTCTGCTCGATCACCAGAACCGCCATCTCGCCTTCGGCGGCGAGATCGACGAGCATGCGCTCGACCTGGTCGACGATGACAGGCGCCAGGCCTTCGGTCGGCTCGTCCATGACCAGCAGTTTTGGGTCGCTGAGCAGCGCGCGCGCGATCGCCAGCATCTGCTGTTCGCCGCCAGACAGCTGCGAGCCGCCATTGGCACGGCGTTCGGCCAGGCGCGGAAAGGTCTGGTAGACACGCTCGACGGTCCAGCTGGCGTCACGCCGATTGCCGGCGGCGAGACGCAGATGCTCGTCGACCGTCAGGCTCGGCCAGACGCGGCGGCCTTGCGGGACATAGCCTACACCGAGGCGATGGATTTCGTGCGGCTCGAGTGACGTGATCTCGCGGCCATCGACGCGGATCGAGCCGGACTTGGCCCGCTTCAGGCCGACGATGGTGTTGCACAGCGTCGACTTGCCCATGCCGTTGCGGCCGACCACCGACAGCACGCCGCTTTCCAGCGTCAGCGAGACGCCCTGCAGCGCATGGCTCTCGCCGTAGAAGACCTGCAGGTCTTCTATCCTGAGGATGGCCCTGGTTGGCTTGCCGGAGGAGGTCGGACGCTCAGCCATGCTTGCCCCCGAGATAGATCTCCTGCACCTCGGGATCGGCTTCGATCTCCTGCGGCGTGCCTTCCTTGAACAGCCGGCCATTGTGCATCATCGAGACATATTCCGAGACGCGCAACGCGACATCGAGGTCGTGCTCGATGATGATGTAGCCGATATGCTTCGGCAGTGCGTTGAGGATGGCGACGAGGTCGCGGCGCTCGGTCGGGGAAAGACCGGCCGCCGGTTCGTCGAACAGGATGAAACGCGGCGCGCCGGCGAGCGCCAGCGCGATCTCCAGCTGGCGCTGCTGGCCGTGGCTCAGCGTCGCCACCAGCGCGTCGCGGAGGGCTTCGAGGTGGACGGCGTTGAGGATCGATTCCGCCTGCACCATGTTGACGTCGGTCGTTGCCGGGCGCAGCAGCGAAAATCGCCGGCGCGAAACGCCGCGGCAGGCGAGAAAGATGGAATCGAGGACCGACAGGCCCTTGAACAATTGCGATATCTGATAGGTGCGGCGCAAGCCGCGCCGGATGCGCTCGTGCGGCGGCAGGTCGGTGATGTCCTCGCCGAAGAAGCGGATGCGCCCGGCCGTCGGCAGGAAGTCGCCCGTCACCGCGTTGAACAGGGTTGTCTTGCCGGCGCCGTTGGAGCCGAGGACCGCGCGCCGCTCGCCGGCCGCGATCCTCATGGTGATGCCCGAGAGCGCCACCAGCGCCCCGAAATGCCGCGCCACGCCATCGAGCTCCAGCGCATAGGCGCCGGTGCTCTGAAGACGGTTTGCTGCGAAGCTTTCGGTCACTGGCGGCTGCACTCGGCGTCGGTTACGGGCAGCTCGGATTGTCGCGGTTGACCGCGCCGAGCTTCATGAACTCGTCTTCGGGAATGCCGAGGGTCTGGTTGACCTGCGGCACGACCTTGACCAGCTTGTTGAGGAGGTTGCCGTCGGCGCCTTCGGTGACCTCGGTCAGGAAGATGTCGGCGATGGCGTTACGGTTCTTGTCGAGCGACACCTTGCCGGTCGGCGTGTCGAAGGACAGTTTCGACAGCGCCTCGCGCAGCTTCTTGCCGCCGTCGGAGACGTCGCCGCCGACCTGGTCGAGACCAAGCAGCGTCGCCTTCATATCGACATAGTAGCCATGGGCGAAGAGCGAGGGCGAGGGAAACGCGCCCGGCTGCTTCTTGTAGGCCTCTACGAAGGTTTTCCAGGCCGGCGCATCGTTGGTATCGGCGGTCGGGCCGGCCGAGGGCGTGCCCTTCAGCACGTCCTTCAACTTGCCTTTCGAGGTTAGCACCGTCTGGTCGACGGTGATCGAGCCGCCGATCAGCGGCGCGGTGCCGCCGCCCTGCTGATATTGGGTCAGGAAGTTGACCGCATCGGCGCCGCCGAGCGCGACATAGATCGCATCGACATCTTCCGGAATGGCGGCGATGACCGAGGAGAAGTCCTTGTTGCCAATCGGCACCCAGGACTTCGAGGGCACGTGGCCACCGGCCTTGCAGAATTCGGCCATGAAGCCGAACACCTGCGTGTAGGGGAAGGAATAATCCTCGGCGACGGTGGCGACCTTCTTGTAACCCTTGTCCTTGAAGGCATAGGTGCCGAGGCCGGCCATCCACTGCGCACCATCGGTCGAGAAGCGGAAGAAATTTTCGGCCGGATCGCGCAATGTCGTGTCCTGCGCGGCCGAGGTGCCGTTGATGAAGGTCACGTTCGGCTGCGTCTTGGCGTAATCCTTGACGGCAATGCCTTCGTCGCCCGAGAGCGGGCCGACCAGAACCTTGACGCCGTCCTGCTCGACCAGCTTGCGTGCCGCGCGCACGGCGCTGTCGGGAGAGGCGTCGGACGAGCCCTTGACGATCTCGATCTTCTTGCCGGCGACGCTGCCGTTCATCTCCGCAACCGCCGTCATGGCGCCGCGCTCGCCGTCCTCGCCGAGCACCGTGAACGGCCCTTCGAAGGTGGCGAGCAGGCCGATCTTGATGGTGTCGTCGGCAGCCAGCGCCATCGAAGGCGCGGTCAGCCCGGTGAACACCGCCAAGGCGAGCAATGTACGTCTATGCATCCTCATGATTTTTCCTCCCGTTGATCTCATTTTGCAGTGGTTCATTCCATCCCGGTTGCTAGGGGCCGGGACGCAAGGACTCCTGGGCAAGATGTGGCTTGATCCTCCCCCACAACCCAAGAATTCCATCCGGTGAGACGAAGACGATCACCAGGAACACCAGGCCGATCAGCGTGTTGAAACGCTCGGCGCCGACGATGTCGATGGCGAAGGTCTGCATCAGGACGACGACGAGCGCGCCGAGAAACGGGCCGATCGGATGGCGCAGGCCGCCGATGACGGCGATTATCAGCACGTCGATCGCCGCGTCGACGCCGATGGTGCCCGGCGAGACGCGGCCGTTGAACCAGACCAGCAGCACGCCCGCCAGTCCGGCGATGACGCCCGCCAAAGCCCAAGCGAAGACCTTGTGCGCGGTGACGTGATAGCCAAGCGCACGCATGCGACGCGGGTTGTCGCGGATCGCCTGCAAGGTCATGCCGAACGTCGAGCGCGAGCCGTAGAGCACCGCGGCGTAGGAGAGCACCGCGAGGCCAAGGCAGAGATAGTAGAACGGCTTCGCGTCGCGCCAGCCGATGCCCCAGAACACCGGCGCGCGGATGCCGGCATAGCCGGAATGGCCGTTGAAGATGGCGTAGTTCTGCTGCGCGAAATAGTAAGTCGCGGTGGCGATCGCCAGCGTGATCATGATTGTGTAGATGCCCTCGGTGCGCACCGAGATCCAGCCGATCAGCGCCGATGCCAGTGCCGCCGCCAGAACCGCGAACGGCACCGCGAGCCACCACGGCCAGCCGAGGCCGAGGATGCTGGAATTGTTGTTGCCCAGGATGGCGATGGCGTAGGCGGAGATGCCGGCGACCGTGATCTGCGCCAGGCTGACCATGCCGCCATAGCCGGCGAGCAGCATCAGCGACAGGCCCAGCATGCCGAAGATCAGCGAATAGCCGCCGATCTGCGTCAGGAAGAAATCGGATGCCACTAGGGGATAGAGCACCAGTGCGACACCAAGGATGATGTGGCCGGCGCCGAGCTTCTCCAGCCAGTTCGGCTGCGTGGCGCTGGTGGTGGCGATGGCCAGGCTCATCGCGCCTTCCCCATGATGCCCTGTGGCCTGACCGCCAGCGTCACCACCATGATGACGAAGGTCAGAACGATGCCGTAGGTCGGGAAGTAGACGAGGCCGATCTGCTCGGCGAGACCGATGAGCAGAGCGCCGATGGCGGCCCCGGTGATCGAGCCCATGCCGCCGACGATGACCACGACCAGCGAAGCCAGGAGATAACGGACATCCTCGCCTGGCGCGACCGAAAGCGCCGAGCCACCGACGACGCCCGCAAAGCCCGCGAGGCCCCCGCCGCCGGCAAAGAC
>NZ_JAIUIQ010000052.1:0-37244 GCF_020165735.1 Mesorhizobium sp. B283B1A | reverse complement strand
TCGGAAGGCGGGACGGTACTGAAGAATGCCTATGGGCATCCATTCGCCGAAAAGAAAGCGAATGGCTGTCGACATCGGCCGCGCTATCAACGAGCGTGAGGCCAAATGCGATGCGATGAAGCAGCGAGCTGCCCTGCGCGTCGTCAAGTAAGTCAAACCAACCGATCATGCGCCGGATGGCATATCGGCCGACCTTTCTCTTTGGGCCCATAATCGGCCCAAACGTTTTGGGCCAAGCCGTTTCCTTCGAATTCTCTCGTATGGTCTGGCGAACCAAAGGACCAAGAAGACGACTGGTTACGAGCTTCGAGATATCGCCAATGCAGCCCCAGGTCGCCAGGAACTCCTGGTAGTGAATGACCGAAATGGGCCGCGAGCGAACGGGCCGCTTTCTAGGGCCAAGGTGGGATAAAACACCATGCGGACCACCCTAGGCGAGCTATTAATCAATCCAGGGCCGACCAAGCCGATACCATTGCGCGACAGAAGGCAACTACCCGAGGGTTTGGCTTGCTAAGGCATAGGTCCTCAGGGAGCTGCCGTAAGGAACAGCGGCAATGCGTTTGCCCAACGACATGGTCACCACCGTGTCAAATACCGGCATTCCGCTGTGCGACAGAAAGGCGGCGAACTCGCCATTGTCCATATGGGTGTCGATGCGCAGGAAAGATCCAGAATGGTCGGCCACGTGAGGCCGGACGACCGCCAACGCGTCGGCGTCGCTAACCGCCACGACCGGTCCCACGACATGGCCCCGCCCGAACGGCCGGCAGAGCGCGAAAGCGCTCAGCGTATCGCCCTTGAAAAGACCATAGCCGGCCGAGTGAACGAAAAGTTTTTCGATGAGAGCCGCCCGCCTCACGCCGAACCCGGCCGCGTCGAGCGCGATCACAGCGGCAATGTCATTTTCGCCCAAACTTCGGACATCGCCTCGAATATTTGCCGGCCTGCCCGTCATCTGCAAGCTGGCGATGCCCTGGCATTGATAGACGGTCTTCTCCGGCTGGAAGTCGAGCGAGAGATAGAGCCGCCTTGCCGCGCGCGTTGCATTCAGGCGCAGATCGCGCCCCGCGACCTTCTCGAAGACCCGCTTCATCAGCCATTGCCCCGCCCCCAGCGTCTGCAATCGCGGCGAGGTGATGACCATCCCCACTGTGGCGAAATCGGCACCATGCGCGAACCACATGGCCGAGCCGAGAACGCGGCCGATCTCGTCGAGCGCCACGAACCCGTGTCCCATTTCGCGAAGGAACTGCCAGTCCTCAGCGCGATGCGGCCATCCCACGGCGAGCGAGTGTGCGTGCAAGCGGTCCAGTTCGACGCCTTCGATGTCGCCGATCCGCATCGAGAAAGTGTCGATTTTCAAGCTTCCGGACGGCTTCAAGTCCATGCCCCTACAAGATTGTCCTACCGAGCGCGGCACAACGACGGCCACCCTCTGCCCGCCAACGCTAAACGAGCGGACCGGTACGATTAGCTCGAAAGCCGCGCGGCAACGCAAGATTCAACTGAAACATTTCAGCTTTCGGCACGCAATCGCGAAAGAATGCACACACTCTCTCTGGAAATCTAGCAGCATATGGTCGACGGCTCCGATCCGGCGAACCCGAACGTTTTGAGGACTGGAATGGACGTCTTCGACATCCTCGATCGTCTCGTCGCTTTTCCAACGGTCGCCGGCAGGCCGAACGGCGATATCGCGGGCTGGATCAAGACCTATCTCGCTGAACACCGAGTTCAGGTCACCGTGCTTCCGGGGCCGGAAGGCGATCGTTCCAATCTTTTCGCGACGATCGGCCCCGCCGATGTCCCGGGCTACATCCTGTCCGGCCATATGGACGTCGTTCCCGCCAGCGAGCCGCAATGGAGTTCGAGCCCTTTCGCACTGCGCAAGGAGGGGGAACGGCTCTATGGACGCGGCACCACGGACATGAAGGGGTTTCTTGCCGCGGCACTCGCGGCCGTGCCCGCGCTGACGGGACTGCGCCTTGCCGGGCCTATCCACCTCGCCTTTTCCTACGACGAGGAGGTCGGATGCCGTGGCGTGCCGCATTTGATCGCCCGCCTTCCCGAATTGTGCGCGAAGCCGTTGGGCGTCATCGTCGGCGAGCCGAGCGGCATGCGCGCCGTGCGCGGCCATAAGGGTAAGGCGGCCGCCCGCGTGATCGTCAACGGGCGCTCGGGGCATTCCTCGAGGCCCGATCTCGGGCTCAACGCCGTCCATGCCATGGCCTATGTGCTGAGCGCGGCCGTGAGCGAAGCCGAGCGGCTGACACACGGTCCATTCGACGCCGCCTTCGAGCCGCCCTACTCCTCGCTGCAGGCGGGCGTCGTGGCAGGCGGACATCAGGTCAACATCATCCCCGACACCTGCACTTTGGACCTGGAGGCACGTGCCATACCTGGTGTCGACCCGGCAAGCCTGCTCGCGCCGGTCAAGGCGCGGGCAGAGGCCCTCGCGGCCGACGGCTTTCGTATCGAGTGGAGGCCGATGAGCGCTTATCCGGCGCTGTCGCTGCCTCAGGATACGGCGCTTGCGGCACTGCTGGGCGAACTGACCGGCGATGCGCCGCTCGCCGCCGTCAGCTACGGCACGGAGGCCGGACTTTACCAGGCCGCCGGGCTCGATGCGATCATTTGCGGACCCGGCGACATAGACCGCGCCCACAAACCCAACGAATACATCCTTGCCAGCGAACTCACCGCCTGTCAGCGAGTGATCGAGGCTCTGGGCGTCCGCTGCGCGGCATGAGAGGAACGGAATGACATTCCTGTTCAATTCCGATGCACGCCGCGGCGCGATCTTCTGCGAGGTATTCGCGACAGAACTGCCGGATGTTCCCATCACGATGGATGCCGCGACGGTCGATCCCGACGCCGTGCGTTATCTGATCAGCTGGACCGTGCCGGACAACCTCGTTCTTTATACGAACTTGGAAATCCTGTTTTCCATCGGCGCCGGCGTCGACCAATTTCGCCTGGATGCGGTACCTGCAAACGTGAAGGTCGTGCGCATGATCGAGGAAGGCATCGTGCGCATGATGCAGGAATATGTGACGCTGGCCGTACTCGCGCTCCACCGCAACCTGCCTGGATATCTCGCGCAGCAGCGCGCCGGCGAATGGGCTGACATCGCCCAGCTCCAGGCCGGGGCGCGCCAGATAGGCGTGCTCGGCCTTGGACAGCTTGGCCAAGCCGTCCTCGACCGCCTGAAGCCCTTCGGCTTTCCGCTCGCCGGATGGAGCCGCTCGCCCCGGCGGATCGAGGGCGTGACCTGCCACCATGGCGAGCCCGGGCTGAGCGAGATGCTCGCCGTCAGCGACATATTGATCTGCCTGCTGCCGCTGACCGAGGAGACGCACGGTTTGCTCGATGCCGGCCTGTTTGCGCAACTGCCTGAAGGGGCGGCACTCGTCCACACCGGCCGGGGGCCGCAGCTCGACGACGAAGCCCTCGTCACCGCGCTCGACAGCGGCCACCTTTCGGCGGCGATGATCGACGTCACCGATCCCGAACCGCTGCCGGCAGGCCATCCGTTCTGGGCGCATCCGAAGGTCATCCTGACTCCGCATGTCGCCAGCGTCACCCAGCCCGCCAGCGCAGCAAAGGCGGTTGTCGAAAACATCAGGCGTTACCGCGCCGGTCTTGATCCCATCGGGCTCGTCGACCGGTCGCGCGGCTACTAAGTGCATGTCGCCCGGAAGTGTGCAGCGGTTCTGGGACAACGACAAATCAAGCCAAGATCCTCCAACATGAAGGACCATCTCTTGTCCCTGCTCAAGACCGTCGATACCAGGCCTGTCTTCCAGCCGCGCGAATCCGCGGCGCTGCCCGAACGGCTGATTTCCGGCAACCCTGGCTTCAAAACCTGGGCGCAGGATGTTGCCAAGGGCGACCTCGTCCATACCGGCGTCTGGGAGGCGACGCCCGGCGAAACGCGCTCGATCAAGGGCGAGACTTTCGAGTTCTGCCACATCCTCTCCGGCTTGATCGAAATCACGCCCGACGGCGGCAAGCCGGTGACCTATCGCGCCGGCGACAGCTTCGTGATGAAACCTGGCTTCACAGGGGTTTGGAAGACCATTGAGACGGTCCGCAAGATCTACGTGACGGTAGGGTAACGGGAGCGCGAAGGCGCCGGCCTACGCAACAGATTTTGCCGTCTGTCATCGCCGGCACACAACAATCATCCGCGACCGATCGTCGAACGGCGCATGCTGCGCCAGAGCCCGCGCTAGGCTTCTGCAGAATATTCCAGAGTGGGTGCCATGGGCTTGAGCTTCGATCCGGATACCGTCTCGCTTCCCGTCGGCCATTTCATCGGCGGCGAGCTGATCGCGGCCGAGGGCGCGATCGAGATGCGCCGCCCGTCGGACGGCAAGGCATACGCCGCCTGCCAGGTGGCCGGCGTCGATATGGTCGGCCGTGCCGTGGAAAGCGCCAAGGTGGCGCTGAAGGCCAGCAACTGGGGCGGCGTCCGGCCACGCGAGCGCACAAGGGCACTCCAGGCCTGGGCCGATCTGATCGAGGCGGAAGCCGAAACGCTGGCCAGGATCGAGGCGCTGTGCTCGACTCGGCCTGTCGGCCAGCTCGTTGCCGGCGACATCGCCGTGACCGCCGAGCAGATCCGCTTCTTTGCCGAGTTCGCCGACAAGGAAGGCAGCGAGCTCGTGCCCACGGACGATGCCACACTTGGCATGATCATGAGCGAGCCCTATGGCGTGGTGGGCGCGATCACGCCCTGGAATTTTCCGATCTCGATGGCCGGCTGGAAGCTTGGGCCGGCTCTGGCCGCGGGCAATGCGGTGGTGCTGAAGCCATCGGAAATGACACCGTTCTCGGCAGTCTACATGGCGCAACTCGCCGTGAGGGCGGGCCTGCCGGCAGGGCTCATAAACGTCGTGCTGGGAGACGGCCTGACGACCGGCACGGCGCTGACCGGCCATCCCGAAATCGCCAAGGTCTCGTTCACCGGCTCGACCCGCGCCGGCTCAGCGATCATGGAGAACGTCGCCCGCGCCGGCGTCAAGCCGATGACGCTGGAACTCGGCGGCAAGAGCCCGCAGATCGTCTTTGCCGATGCCGATATGGAGAAGGCCGCGACGGCCATCGCCGGCAGCGTCACCTTCAATGCCGGTCAGGCCTGCGTCGCCGGCACGCGGCTGATCGTCGAGAGGAGCGTGGCCGATAGGTTGACGGCTGCCATCCTGGAAAGGATGAAGGCGGTGCGGCCCGGCCCGACTTGGGACGAGGCGACGCAGTATTCGCCTGTTATCTCGGAACGGCAGCGGGCCCGTGTCGACAGCATCGTGCGGGCCGCGATCGAGGCCGGCGGCGAATGCCTGACCGGTGGCGGCGTCATGGACAGCCCCGGCTATTTCTACCAGCCGACGCTGATCTGTGATGTCGACCAGGCCAATCCGGCGATCGTCGAGGAAATCTTCGGCCCGGTCCTCACCATCCAGACCTTCGAGACGGAGGAAGAGGCGCTGGCGCTGTCCAGCCATCCAACCTACGGGCTGGCCTCCGGCCTGTTCACCGCCGACCTGTCCCGCACGATCCGCCTGGCACGCAAGCTCGAAGCGGGTACCGTCTGGATCAACCGCTACAGCCGCTCGCGCGACCATATCCTGCCGACCGGCGGCTACAAGCGCTCCGGCATCGGCAAGGATCTCGGCCGCGAGGCTTATCTCGCCAACCGCAGGACCAAGAGCGTCCTGATCAGCCTCTAGAGAAGATGCCGATGAAACCCTACTCGATCGCTTTGATCCCCGGCGACGGCATCGGCCGCGATGTGACCGCCGCCGCCTGGACGGTGCTGGAGACCGCAGCCAAACACGCGGGCTTTGCCTTGACGGGAACCCAGTTCCCTTGGTCCTGCAAATTCTACAAGGATACCGGCCGCATGATGCCCGAAGACGGCATCGAGACCTTGCGCGGCTTCGACGCCATTCTTCTGGGCGCCGTCGGCTGGCCAGCGGAGGTACCGGATTCCGTTTCGTTGCACGGCCTGCTGCTGCCGATCCGCAAGGCATTCGTGCAATACGCCAACATAAGGCCGCACCGCCTGCTGCCGGGCGTCAACGGCCCACTACGTGCCGAGAGCTTCGACATCCTGTGCATCCGCGAGAACACCGAGGGCGAATATTCGGGCGCCGGCGGGCGCGTGCATCAAGGCACTCTGGCCGAGGTCGCGGTGGAAACCTCGATCTTCACCCGCGCCGGCGTCGAGCGCATCCTGCGCTTCGGCTTCGAGCAGGCGCGGAAACGGCGCGGCAAGCTCGCCTCCGTCACCAAGTCCAACGCGCAGAAATATTCGATGGTGTTCTGGGACGAGATCACGCGAAAGCTGGCTGCGGATTATCCGGACGTCGATGTCACCAGCTATCACGTCGACGCGCTCGCCGCGCGCATGATCATGGCGCCGGAGAGCCTCGACGTGGTCGTCGCCTCCAATCTGTTCGGCGATATCCTGACTGACATAGGCGCAGCGATCCAGGGTGGGCTCGGCTACGCCGCCTCGGCCAACATCAATCCCGACCGCTCGGCACCATCCATGTTCGAGCCTGTGCACGGTTCCGCGCCCGACATCGCGCATCTGGGCATCGCTAATCCCATCGCCACTATATGGTCCGGCGCCATGATGCTCGACCATCTCGGCGAAGCGGTCGCAGCCGGGCGGGTCATGCAAGCGGTCGAAGCGACAACCGCGCGCGGCATTGGAACCATTCCGGGCAAAGACAGAACGCAGGCCATCACGGCCGCCGTCGTCGCAGCGCTCTCCTGATTGCAAGGTCGTTTTCGATGAAAAACCTCAAAGACAAAAGTCTCTTCCGCGAAGCCGGCCTGATCGACGGCAAATGGGTCGCTGCCCGCTCCGGCAAGACGGTCGATGTTGTCGATCCGGCTGCTCAGTGCGCGATCGGCACGGTGCCCGACATGGCCGGTCCGGAGACCCGGGCGGCCATCGAGGCCGCGGCGTCCGCTTATGCTGGCTGGAAGAAGAAGACCAACGCCGAGCGCGCTGGCCTCCTGGAGGCCTGGCATGGCCTGATGCTGGCGCATCTGGACGATCTCGCGCTGATCCTGACGACGGAACAGGGCAAGCCGCTGGACGAGGCCAGAGGCGAGATCCGCTACGGGGCTTCCTTCGTCAAATGGTTTGCCGAGGAGGCACGCCGCATCAACGGCCACACCATCCCCTCGCCGACGCCGGACCGGCGTATCATCGTGCTCAAGGGGCCGGTCGGTGTGTGCGGCATCATCACGCCGTGGAACTTCCCCAACGCGATGATCACCCGCAAGGTCGCGCCGGCGCTGGCCGCCGGCTGCACGGTTGTGATCAAGCCATCCGAGTTCACGCCCTATTCGGCGCTGGCGCTCGGCGTGCTTGCCGAACGCGCGGGCATCCCCGCCGGCGTCATCAACATCGTCACCGGCATGCCGGCCGAGATCGGCAACGAGATCATGGCCAACGAGACTGTTCGCAAGATCTCCTTCACCGGCTCGACGCGGGTCGGTTCGCTGCTGATGCGCGGCGCGGCCGATACTGTCAAACGGCTCAGCCTCGAACTCGGCGGCAACGCGCCCCTCATCGTCTTCGACGACGCCGATCTCGATCTCGCGGTCGAGGGCGCGCTTGTCTCGAAATTCCGCAATGGCGGACAGACCTGCGTCTGCGCCAACCGCATCCTCGTCCAGGCCGGTGTCTACGAAGCCTTCGCCGCCAAGCTTTCCGCTCGCGTCAACACCATGACGGTCGGACCGGGCACTCAAGCCGGTGTCGCCATCGGGCCGATGATCAACATGGCGGCGGTCGAGAAGATCAACCGCCATGTCGAGGACGCGCTCGCCAAGGGGGCTTCGATCATCACAACAAGGCCGGCATTGCCCGACGGTCCCCAGTATGTCGCGCCGCTGGTGCTGACTGGTGCCACAAAAGACATGCAGCTCGCCGCCGAGGAAACGTTCGGCCCGGTCGCGCCGCTTTTCCGGTTCGAGACGGAAGAGGAGGCGATCACGCTCGCCAACGGTACGCCCTATGGGCTTGCTTCCTACTTCTACACCGAGAATTTGAAACGCGCCTGGCGCGTCGGCGAGGCGCTGGAGTTCGGCATGGTGGGGCTCAACACCGGCTCGGTCTCGATGGAAGTCGCGCCCTTCGGCGGCGTCAAGCAGTCCGGCCTCGGCCGTGAGGGGGCGCAGGTCGGCATCGAGGAATATCTCGAGATGAAGAGCTTCCACATGGGCGGGCTCAGCTGAGGCAATTTTGCTGAGAGCCCAAAGCGGACCGCATTGAAGCTCACTGGATCCGGTCGAGCGCCTTGTAATAGAGGCCGACCATCGGCAGGAACCAGGGCTTGCCGGAATAGCCGGGAATGGCAGGCCACTTGAGCCCCTTCAGCGGATTGCGGTCCTCGCGGCCGAGTATGGCATCGGCCAGGACCATGCCGAGATGGGTGGAAAGCTGGGCACCGTGGCCGGAATAGCCCATCGCGTACCAGACCCCGTCATGATAGCCGGCCCGCGGAAAACGGTCCTTGGTCATGTCGACCAGCCCACCCCAGCAATAGTCGATCTCGACCTTGGCGAGCTGCGGGAAGATCGCCGCGAGGCCCGCCTGCAATATCTGTCCGCTCTTCGAATCCGAGCGCTGGTCCGAAGTCGCCGAGAAGCGCGCGCGACCGCCGAAGATCAGGCGCCTGTCCGGTGAAAGCCGGAAGTAGTTGCCGATATTCATCGAGGTCACGCATGTCCGGTTGCCGGGCATGGTGGCAGTGATCTCGGCGTCGCTCAACGGCCGCGTGGCGATGATGAAGCTGCCGACGGAGATGATCCTGCGGCGAAAATAGCCGAAATTCGGCGTGGTATAGGCGCCTGTCGCTACCAGCACATTGTTGGCGCTGATCCGGCCGCGGGAGGTCGTCAGCTCATGCCTGCCACCGACCTGCTTGCGGTCGGTCACCGCCGCATTCTCGTGGAGGATGGCGCCGTGGCGGGCCGCGGCTGTCGCAAGGCCTGCCACATAGCGGCCCATATGCATCATGGCGCTCTTCTTCGACAGCATCGCGCCGTGGAAGGGCGAGCTGATCTCGGATTTGAGGTCGGCCGCCGACAGCAGCGCCGTATCCGGATCCACTTCCGCATGGAGGGCTTCGAAATTGCGGGCGATCGCTTCGAAATGCTGCGGCTTGGAGGCGAGCTTCAGCTTGCCGGCGCGGCGGAAATTGCAGTCGATGCCCTCTTCGGCAACCAGCGCCTCAATGGTGTCGACGGAGTCGTCGAGCGCGCGGTAGAGCGCGATCGCGCGTTCCTTGCCGAGTTCCGCCTTGGCAGAGAGGTAGCTGTGAGCGAGGCCGTTGTTCAGGTGCCCGCCATTGCGGCCGGATGCGCCCCAGCCCACGCGCTGCGCCTCCAGCACCGCCACCTTCGCGCCGGCCTTCGCCAGTTGCTGCGCCGCGGCGAGACCGGTGAAGCCGCCACCGACGATGACGGCATCATAGTGCCCCTCGACCGGGCCTTGCGCTCCGCCGGAAAAGACAGGGGCGGTATCGTGCCAGTAGGAGATCAGTTTCATCGACGATCCGCCTGTTTCAAAGCCCGACCACTCCAGGGAGACCCGAAATGTCTGATATCTCGACATAGCCATAGTAAGGGCTTGCCGGTTCGTGGCCGCGATTGACCCAGACCTTGTTCGTGATGCCGAGATCATGTGCCGACATCAGGTCGTAGCGGAACGAGGACGAGCAGTGAAGAATATCTTCCGGGCCGCAGCCCAGCATGTCGAGCATGTATTCGAAGGCCTTGAAACGTGGCTTGTAAGCCTGCGCCTGCTCGGCCGTGTAGACGGCATGGAACGGCGCGCCGAGCTTCTCGACATTGGACAGGATCTGCGCGTTCATGGCGTTGGACAGGATGACCAGCGGAATTTCCTTGGCGACCTTAGCCAGGCCGGCTGGGACATCTGCATGGGGCCCCCAGGTCGGGACACGCTCATAGACCATCCTGGCGTCGTCAGGGCTGAAGGCAACACCATTGCGCTTGCAGGCCCGCTCGAGCGCGTTGTGGACAACGTCGGCGTAAGGCTTCCAGTCACCCATGATCTCGTCGAGCCGATAGGCGGCGAAGTTCTTGATGAACTCCTGCATACGCGGTTCGTCGAGCCGGCTGCCGTAAAGGTCTCGCGCCGCTTCCGCCATCTGGAAATTGGTCAACGTGCCGTAGCAGTCGAAGGTGATATATTTGGGCCTGAAAGAAGCCATGTCCGTCGATCTCCAGTGGAAGCACATTCGCGTTGGGAAGCATTTCATCATAGGACGGGTGGTGGCGACCCACCTGACCGAAATCGCCCTCCCGAAAGCAGAAAGTTCCGTATCCGCCATCCGGTTTGGCACGCTGTAGCATCTGGTGTGTCGAACGCGGCGCCGCGCGTGACGTGAAGCGCCCTCCGCCGTGGCGTGCCAGCACAAGATGCGGCGCACCGCTTGCGCTACGGCCAAAGATACCGCCGAGGCCGAAGCCTTCAGAGGATTTGCGACGCGACAATGGTCGAGACTTGAGGGCAGACGGAAGGATGCCTCATGCAGCAGGGCGAGATCGAGATTCAGGACTTCGGGCCGGACCATATCGAGGGAGCCGTGGCGCTTTCTCGCCAGGAGAATTGGCCGCATCGCCCGCAGGACTGGCAGATGGCGCTGCAGCTCTCGAGCGGCGCGGTCGCGCTCGACGACCAGGGCCGTGTCACCGGAACCATCCTGGTGACACCCTATGGCGCGGACTGCGCCATGATCAACATGGTGATCGTCGACAGGAACGTGCGTGGCAAGGGGCTCGGGCGCCGGCTCATGGATCAGGCCATCGCCCTTGCCGGCGACCGTCCGCTGCGGCTCGTCGCGACGAATGACGGCATGCCTCTCTACCAGAAACTGGGCTTTGTGCCCTCCGGCACGATCCGGCAGCATCAAGGTACGGTTGCAGCGCTCGGCGTGCCGGATGGAGTGGAAGCCGCAAGCATGGACGAGCTGCCGGACATCAAGACGCTGGACCGCAACGCCTATGGCGCCGACCGGCAAGCCCTGATCGATGCGCTGGCCGAGCGCGGCCAATTCGCAATCATCCGCCGCCACGGCGTGATTGAAGCCTATGCCGCAATCCGCCCGTTCGGATGCGGTGAGGTGATCGGACCGGTCATCGCGGAAAGCGCTGACACCGCGAAGGCCCTGATTAGCTTCTTCGCCGCGAACCGCCCCGGCGCCTTTCTGCGCGTGGATACCGACAGCGCGACCGGCATTGCCGGTTGGCTCGAGGAAATCGGCCTCGCCCATGTCGGCGGAGGTGTGGCCATGGACCGTCCGCCCAAGAGCGTCGCCGAACAGACCAGGCCAAAAGTTTACGCCCTCGCCAACCAGGCGCTCGGCTAGGAGGACAACAATGCTCGCGAATTCCCTGATCGAACTCGATCGCGCCCACCTCATCCATCCGGTCTCATCATACCGCGGCCATGAGGCGCTCGGCGTGCGCGTCTTGAAATCGGCGAAGGGGGCGACCGTGACCGATGCGTCCGGCAAGCAACTCGTTGACGGTTTTGCGGGGCTGTGGTGTGTCAATGCCGGCTACGGCCACGACAGTATCGTCGAGGCTGCGGCCCGGCAGATGCGCGAACTCCCCTACGCCACCGCCTATTTCGACCTCGGCTCGGAGCCGGCCATCCGCCTCGCCTCGGAGCTGGCTGAGCGCGCGCCCGGGGATCTCAATCACGTCTATTTCACGCTCGGCGGGTCGGACGCGGTCGACAGCACGATCCGTTTCGTCCGCTACTACTGGAATGCCAAAGGCGAGCCGCAACGCGACCAGTTCATTTCCATCGAGCAGGGCTATCACGGGTCATCGGTGGTCGGCGCGGGCTTGACCGCGTTGCCCGCCTTTCACGCCGGTTTTGGCGTTCCATTTGAATGGCAGCACAAGATCCCCTCCCCCTATCCCTACCGCAACCCGGTGGGCGAGGACGGCAACGCGATCATCGCCGCATCGCGCGCCGCGCTCAAGGCCAAGGTCAAGGAGATCGGACCGGAGCGGGTCGCTGCCTTTTATGCCGAGCCGATCCAAGGTTCGGGCGGCGTGATCGTGCCGCCGAAAGGCTGGATCAAGGCGATGCGCGAGCTCTGCCGGGAGTACGGCATCCTGTTCATCGCCGACGAGGTGATCACCGGCTTCGGCCGCACCGGACCCTTGTTCGCCTGCACCGATGAGGACATCGTTCCCGATTTCATGACGACCGCGAAGGGGCTGACTTCGGGCTATGTTCCCATGGGCGCCGTATTCATGGCCGATCATGTCTACGACGTCATCGCCGACGGGGCGGGCAGTTCGGCCGTTGGTCACGGCTACACCTATTCCGCCCATCCCGTCAGCGCCGCCGTCGCGCTCGAAGTGTTGAAGCTCTACGAAAACGGCCTGCTGGAGAACGGCACCAAGGCCGGCGCTCGCCTGATGGCGGGCTTGGAGGGCCTGAGGGACCACCCGCTCGTTGGCGACGTGCGCGGCCGCGGCATGCTTGCCGCGATCGAACTGGTGGTCGACAAACAGAAGAAGACCCCGCTTCCGGCGTCGGCCATGCCGGCGCGGCGCGTCTTCGACAGGGCGTGGGACAACGGCCTGATCATCCGTGCCTTTGCGCATGGGGTTATCGGCTATGCACCACCGCTCTGCTGCACCGACGCCGACATAGATGCGATCATCGAGCTCACGCGCCGGACGCTCGACCAGACACTGGACGATCCCGATGTCCGCCAGGCAATGGCATGACGGCAGACGAATACCCTGTGTTTCGAAATAGCGCCGGGGCAGACGATTTCGCAATTTTGTGCCGCCCCCTCACGCCTTTTCGGCGAATCCAGCGCGGGGGAAGTGCCAGACTGTTGATAAGACAAGGCCAGAAAGCCCGGATTTCCGGGCCTTCGAAAAAGGCCTACGCCCCGGACAGCACGGAATTTTGTTCTGTTCAACACATGCAATTCGGCCGCGCGCAGAGGAGACCCAGTCTTGGCCAGGGGCTTTAGCGAATTCAAATACATGACCTTCGATGTCGTCGGCACGCTGATCGACTTCGAAGGCGGCATCACGACCTGCCTGGCCGGGATTGCCGCCGAGGCCGGCGTTTCGCTCGACGGCGAGGAAGCGCTGAGCCTTTACCGGCAAGCCCGCTACATGCCCGATGCGAGCCAGTTCCCGGACGATCTCGTGCGTGTCTACAGGGTCATCGCACCACGGCTCGGCCTGCCGGCCGAGGAGAGATACGGCATGCGCCTGCGGGACTCCGCCAGCGTCTGGCAAGGCTTCCCCGACAGCGCGGCTGCATTGGGGAAGCTTGCAAAATCGCACAGGCTGATTGCCATGACCAATGCCCGGCGCTGGGCGCTCGATCATTTCGAGAAGCAACTCGGATCGCCCTTTTTCGCCACCTTCACGGCCGACGATACAGGCACGGAAAAACCAGACCCGGCCTTTTTCCAGAAGGTCTTCGATTTCGTCGCCTCAAGGGGCGAGAGCAAGGAGGACATCCTGCACGTCGCGCAAAGCCAGTATCACGATATCGGCATATCCCGGGCGCTTGGCATGACCAATTGCTGGATCGAGCGCCGGCACGCCCAGAAGGGCTATGGCGGCACGATCGAGCCCGAGCGCTTCACCACGCCGGACTACCACTTCACGTCAATGGCGGCCCTTGCCGCCGCCGTGCGGGAAAGCCTGAAGGAACGAACCTGAGCCCAAGCCCGGAAAGCCGCGTCAAGACGAGCAAGCCGGAAAACAAACGAAAGGGGAATGATATGACCGACAACATCACGAACTGGACCAGCGCAGACGATGCCATGGTCGAAAATGCCATTCGGCGGGGCGCGAGCCGCCGCGAACTCCTCAAGATGCTGTTGGCCGGCGGCGCTGCGGTTGCCGCGGGCAGCGTGGTGCTTGGCCGCGCTACTAATGCCGTCGCCGCCACGCCGGTTTCCGGCGGCAGTTTCAAGGCGGCTGGCTGGTCGTCCTCGACCGCCGACACGCTCGATCCGGCAAAGGCGTCGCTGTCGACCGACTATGTCCGCTGCTGTTCGCTCTACAATCGCCTGACTTTCCTCGACAAGGATGGCGTCACGCAGATGGAGCTGGCCGAAAGCTTCGACAGCAAGGACGCCAAGACCTGGACGGTGAAGGTGCGCAAGGGCGTCACCTTCCACGACGGCAAGGCCCTCACTGCCGACGACGTCGTCTTCTCGATGAAGCGCCATCTCGATCCGGCGGTCGGTTCCAAAGTCGCCAAGATCGCCGCGCAGATGACCGGCTTCAAGGCGGTCGACAAGTCGACCGTGGAAATCACGCTGGCCGATCCGAATGCCGACCTCCCGACCATCCTGGCGCTGCATCACTTCATGATCGTCGCCGATGGCACCACCGACTTCTCCAAGGGCAACGGCACCGGCGCCTTCGTGCTGCAAACGTTCGAACCGGGCGTTCGGTCGGTCGTCACCAAGAACAAGAACTACTGGAAGTCGGGCCAGCCCTATCTCGACTCTTTCGAATTCATCGCCATCAGCGATGACAGCGCCCGCGTGAACGCCCTGCTTTCCGGTGACATCAATTTCGCTGCCTCCATCAATCCGCGCGCGATGAAGCTCATCGGCGGGCAGCAAGGCTTCGAACTGTCGAAAACCACCTCGGGCAACTACACCGACCTCAACATCCGGCTCGACATGGATCCGGGCAACAAGGCCGACTTCGTGGCCGGCATGAAATACCTCGTCAACCGCGAGCAGATCGTCAAATCGGCATTGCGCGGCCTCGGCGAAGTCGGCAACGACCAGCCCGTCTCGCCGGCGAACATCTTCCACAATGCCGACCTCAAGCCGAAGGCCTTCGACCCCGACAAGGCCAAGTTCCACTTCCAGAAGTCGGGCTTGCTTGGCCAGTCCATCCCCGTGATCGCCTCCGACGCCGCGACCTCGTCGATCGACATGGCGGTGATCATCCAGGCCGCCGGCGCGGATATCGGCATGAAGCTCGACGTCCAGCGCGTCCCGTCCGACGGCTACTGGGACAATTACTGGCTCAAGGCGCCGGTCCATTTCGGCAACATCAACCCACGCCCGACGCCAGACATCCTGTTCTCGCTGCTCTACGCCTCCAACGCACCCTGGAACGAAAGCCAGTACAAGTCGGAGAAGTTCGACAAGCTGATGATCGAGGCGCGTGGCTCGCTCGACCAGGCCAAGCGCAAGGAAATCTACGGCCACATGCAGACCATGGTCTCCGAGGAGGCCGGCACCATCATCCCGGCCTACATTTCCAACGTCGATGCCCTCTCCAGCAAGGTGAAGGGTTTGGAGGCGAACCCGCTCGGTGGCATGATGGGCTACGCAATGGCTGAATATCTCTGGCTCGAAGCCTGAGAGGCGCCTGCCAGGGACCGGACAGCCGGTCCCTGGCACCTTATTGCGAAACATCGCTTGGCCGAACGCAACCGCAGGAGCGCTTCCATGACGTCTGGGGTTCTAAACCTCGTGTTAAAGCGGCTGGCAATCGCGGTGATCACGCTTCTGATCGTCCTGTTCGCCGTTTTTTTCGCCACCAGCATGCTGCCCGGCGACACCGCGTCGATCCTGCTCGGCCAGGCGGCGACACCCGAAGCGGTCGCCGGCCTGCGCGAGGCCATGCATCTCAACGATCCGGCAATCCTGCGCTTCCTGCGCTGGCTTCTCGGCCTGCTCCACGGCGATCTCGGCACTTCCTACGCCAACGAGATGCCGGTCGCGGCGCTGATCGGCGGGCGCTTCGTCAACACCATGGAACTCGCCGGCATCACCACGCTGCTCTCGGTGCCGCTGGCCCTGACGCTGGGCATCACCGCCGCCATGCTGCGCGGCTCCCTCTACGATCGCACCGTCACCATACTTTCGATCGGCGTCATCTCGGTGCCGGAGTTCATGGTCGCGACGCTGGCGGTCCTGCTTTTCGCCGTCTATCTCAAATGGCTGCCGGCGCTGTCCTCGGTCAATGAGGCGCATACGCTGACCGACCTCGTACGCATTTATGCAATGCCGGTGATCACGCTGACCTTCGTCATCTCCGCCCAAATGATCCGCATGACCCGCGCCGCGGTGATCGAGACACTGTCCACGCCTTATGTCGAGATGGCGCTTCTCAAAGGCGCCTCACGCGGCCGCATGGTGCTCAAGCACGCGCTTCCCAATGCGCTCGGGCCGATTGTCAACGCGGTTGCGCTGTCGCTGTCCTATCTTGTCGGCGGCGTCATCATCGTGGAGACGATCTTCAACTATCCCGGCATCGCCAAGCTGATGGTCGATGCGGTCGCGACCCGCGACCTGCCGCTGATCCAGAGCTGCGCGATGATCTTCTGCCTCGGCTACCTCTTGCTCATCACCGTCGCCGACATCATCGCCATCATATCCAACCCGAGGCTCAGGTGACGATGGCGCGCGTGGCAGCTTCGCGACGGTCCTTCCTGGGCCGCAGCTACAATCTCGTGGGCGTGGTGGCCGCGCTGGTCATCCTGGCGTGGACGCTGATCGCCATCTTCGCGCCCTATATCACTCCCCATTCGATCGGCGACATCGTCGACGACGATTATTTCGGCCCGATGCGTCAGGGCCTATGGCTCGGCTCGGACTATCTGGGCCGCGACATGCTCTCGCGGGTGCTGATGGGGGCGCGCTACACCGTCGGCATATCGCTCGCCGCCGTGGCCATCGCCTGCTTCTGCGGCGTGGTGCTGGGGATGATCGCGGCCGTCACCGGCGGCTGGCTCGACACCTGCCTTAGCCGCTTCCTCGATGCCATGAACTCCATCCCCAGCAAGCTGTTCGGCCTTGTCGTCGTCGCCGCGGTCGGCTCGTCGATCCCGGCGCTGATCATGACGCTCGCCGTCATCTATATCCCCGGCGCCTACCGCTTCGCGCGGGCGCTCGCCGTCAACATCAACAGCATGGACTTCATGACCGTCGCTCGCGTCCGTGGCGAAAGCACCGCCTATCTCATCGGATCCGAGATCCTGCCCAACATCATCCGCCCGGTGCTGGCCGATTTCGGCCTGCGCTTCGTCTTCATCGTGCTCTTGCTCTCCGGCCTGTCCTTCCTCGGGCTCGGCCTGCAGCCGCCGCTCGCCGACTGGGGCGCGCTGGTGCGCGAGAACATCGGCGGCCTGCCCTTCGCCGCGCCCGCCGTCATCGTTCCCTCGCTGGCGATCGCCAGCCTCACCATCAGCGTCAACCTGCTGATCGACAACCTGCCGCAGAAGATCAGGGACAGGGACGCATGAGCAATCTCGTCGAAGTCAGGAACCTGAGGATCGAGGCGACGACGGACTCGGGTCGTGTCGTCGAAATCATCAAGGGCGTCAGCCTCGACATCGCCGACGGCGAGATCGTCGCTCTGATCGGCGAGAGCGGTTCCGGCAAGACGACGATCGCGCTCTCGCTGATGGGCCATGCGCGGCCTGGCTGCCGGATCGCCGGCGGCCAGATCAATGTCAACGGCAAGAACATGGCGGCACTTTCCGAAAAGCAGCGCGCAAGGATGCGCGGCACCGACATTGCCTATGTACCGCAAAGTGCTGCCGCCTCCTTCAATCCCTCGTCTACCATCATGGAGCAGGTGATCGAGGTTACGCGCATCCACGGGCTGATGTCCCCCGAGCAGGCGCGAAAGCGCGCGGTTGAGCTGTTCCGGGCCTTGTCGCTGCCAGATCCGGAAGGGATCGGCGCGCGCTACCCGCACCAGGTTTCGGGTGGGCAATTGCAGCGGCTTTCGGCGGCCATGGCGCTCATCGGCGATCCCAAGCTGATGATCTTCGACGAGCCGACGACGGCACTCGACGTGACGACGCAGATCGACGTGCTGAAGGCATTCAAGTCGGTCATGCGGGCGGGCGGAATAGCGGGGGTCTACGTCTCCCACGACCTCGCTGTAGTCGCCCAGATCGCCGACCACATCGTCGTGCTGAAGGGCGGCGAAGTGCAGGAGACCGGCACCACGGCTCAGATTCTTTCGGCTGCCCAGCACCCCTATACGCGCGAACTGCTGGCCGCCTTCGAGCCGAAGCCGCGGCAAGCACATGCGGACGCGGATGCCGGGACGAAACAGCTGCTGCGTATCGACAATGTGACTGCCGGCTATGGTGCGGTGCGGACTGACGGACTGCCGCTTATCCGCGCTGTCAATTCCGTCAGTCTGGTCGTCGAGAAGGGGCGCAATCTCGGCATCATCGGCGAATCCGGCTGCGGAAAATCGACGCTCGCGCGCGTCATCGCCGGCATCCATCCGGCAGCGGCCGGCGACATCATCTTCGACGGCAAGCAACTGGAGCGCACCGCAGGCGAACGCAGCCAGGACGAGCTGCGTGAGATGCAGATCGTGTTCCAATATGCCGATACCGCGCTCAATCCGGCCAAGCCCGTGGACGACATCATTGCCCGGCCGCTGGCCTTCTATCACGGGCTCGACAGGCAGGCGCGCTCGAAGCGCGTCGACGAACTGCTCGACATGGTTCGCCTGCCCAGGACGCTGCGCTACCGGCGCCCGTCGGAGCTCTCGGGCGGCCAGAAGCAGCGGGTGAACTTCGCGCGCGCCCTGGCGGCCGACCCCAAGCTGATCATCTGCGACGAAATCACTTCGGCGCTCGACACGGTGGTGGCGACCGCGGTGATCGAATTGCTCAAGGAGTTGCAGCGCGAGTTGGGCCTTTCCTACATTTTTATCAGCCACGACCTCTCCGTCGTCGAAGCGATCTGCGACGAGATCATGGTCATGTACAATGGCGAGCGGGTGGAGCAGATCACGCCCGACAAGCTGACGGCGCCGACCCACCCCTATTCCAAGCTTCTGTTCTCCTCGGTGCCGAAGCTCGACCCCACCTGGCTCGATGGCCTCGTCCGCGACCCCGAGCTCGTCAGCCAGTACGGCCATCGCTGATTACATCGGAAACAGGCTGGGCAGCGGCATGTGGGCCTTGACGATGGGTGACTTCAGCACCACGAAGCTGAAATACTTGTCGATGCCGATATCCATGTCGCTCAGCCGCTCCATGATCTCCTGGTACTCGCCGATGCCGGCGGCGACAAATTTCGTCAAATAGTCGTAGCGGGCGGAAACGCGGTGGCATTCGACGGCCGCATCGACCTTGTCAATGGCGGCAAGGAAACGCGCGAAGTCGATCTGGCGATGGTTCTTGAGCGTAAATTCAGTGAAAACGGTGAGCGTCCGCCCCAGCTTTGCGACGTCGATCTGCGCCGAATAGCGTACGATATAGCCTTCAGCATGCAGCTTCTTCGCCCGCATCAGGCATGGGCTGGGGGAGAGATTGACCCGTTCCGCCAGCTCCACATTTGTGATGCGGCCGTTCTTCTGCAGCTCGTAGAGAATCTTGATGTCAATTCGATCGAGTTTCATGGCCCATCTACAATTGCGAGCAGAGCCGGTAGGCCTCATAGATCGACGAGTAGATGTCCCGGCTGGCAACCGCGTCTCCAATGCGGTGCAAGACGAATGATCCGGCAGCTTGCGGACCATTGTCCCGCCTCGTTTCCGTGCCCGTCATCAGGGCTATGTCGGTGACGCCGTTGTTGGCTGAGCGCGCCCGCAAGTCCTGATAGGTATCCTCCATCGGCACCGTTCCGCGCTCGACAATGAGTTGGGCTGCGGTCATTTCCGTTTCCGCACCGGTGAGCTCGTGCCGGAACGTGGCGGCGATGCCGTTGCCTTGGCGCGCTGCCTTGACCAGGCGCACATCGCTGACGACGCGGATGCCGCTTTCCGCGGCGCGTTTGCGAAAACTCACCCGGTCGGGATAGGGCATTTCGATCGCCAGCGTGTCGTCGGCTATGGCAAGGCAGACCACGCGCTCCGGACAGGCAAGATGCAGGGCGCAGGAAATCGCGGCCTGGCGTCCGGTTTCATCGTAGATAAGCACGTCGTCCTTCGTCGGCACGACCCCGGTCAGGACATCCCAGACGCTGTCGCAATGTTCGGCACCCTCCAGTCGGTCCATATCGGGTACGCCGCCTGTGGCGACGATGACCGCATCCGGTTGGTCGGCGAGGACGATCTCTGCGTCCGCATAGGTGTTGAGACGGACTTCCACGCCAAGGCGCGCGAGTTCGTCGACGCGCCAGTCGACTATGCCGATGAGATCCTTGCGATCGGACGCCGAGGCCGCGACGAGCACCTGCCCGCCAAGTCGCGCCCCCGCTTCGAGCAGGCTCACTCTGTGGCCGCGCTCGGCAGCAACCCTTGCCGCTTCCATCCCACCCGGACCACCGCCGACCACGACCACCCGTTTCGGCCTTTCGGCCCGCACGATGGTATGGCTGATGATCGTTTCATGGCCGCTGGCCGGGTTGTGAATGCACTGCACCTTCTTGTACAGGCAGTAGGACGCCCCGACACACGGTCGAATGCGTTCTTCTTCGCCGCGCATCACCTTATTGACGATATCGGGGTCGGCGATATGCGCCCGGGTCATGCCGACCAGGTCGACAAGGTTTTCGCGGATGGCATGCCGCGCCGTCGCTACATCCCGGATCGCTGCGGCATGGATCACGGGCAGTCTGGTTTCCCGTTTGAACTGCCCGACCAGAGGTAGAAACGGAGCGCTCGGGCTAAACATGCCGGGCATGTTCTGCTCAGCCAGCGACAGGTCGGTGTCCATGCGGCCAAAGATGCAATTGAAGAAGTCGAGATGACCTTCCCGTTCGAACAGCCTGGCAAAGGCAAGGCATTCGTCGAAATCGGATCCGTCCTTGGCCGCCTCGTCGATCACGAACCGGATGCCGACGGCGAAATCGTCGCCCACCGCGCGGCGGATCGCCTCGTGAACCATCAGGCCGAAGCGCGCGCGGTTTTCCAGCGAGCCGCCAAAACCATCCGTGCGTCTGTTCGTTCTGAACGATAGGAATTGACCGATCAGATGGCCGCCGGTGACGGTTTCGACGCCATCCAGACCGCCGTCCACGCAGCGCCTTGCGGCACTGGCGTAATCCTTGATGATCCTATCGATGTCGGCTGCATCCATCTCCTTTGGAAAATTCCGGTTTCTCGTCTCGCGAACGCGTGACGGCGCCACCGGCGGCAACCAGTTTCCTGCATAGGCGGTGGCACGCCGGCCAAGGTGTGAGACCTGGCACATGACGGCGGCGCCGTGGCGATGCACCCGCTGCGAAAGCGATTGGAGATGAGGCACGATGCGGTCGGTGGAAAGGTCCAGCTGACCGCCGCCCCAGCTCGAATCGGGCGACGTCATGGCCGAGCCGCCCACCATGGTCATCGCCAGGCCGCCGCGCGCTTTCTCCTCATGGTAGCGCTGATAGCGCTCGAGCGGCAGGCCGCCATCGTCCAGCATCGAGGCATGGCTGGTGCTGACGACACGGTTGCGCAGCGTCAGACCCTTGAGCCGAAACGGCTGAAGCAGAGGATCGCTGGATGTGCTGCCCGCTTGGGATGCCGCTGTCTTCATGTTCTGCTCCGACCCATTCATCAGGGTTATAGTTCGCCATTTCCGAGCTCATAGAAAGCTTGCAAATTGTTGGGGTGCCTATACGCTGGGCGCATGGCTGGTTTTGCAAAACTCGTTCCCTCCGCGCGCGGACTGCTTGTCTTCGAAGCTGCGGTCCGGTCCGGTAGTTTCACGGCCGCGGCGCGCGAGTTCAACGTCACGCAACCATCGATCAGCCGCAGCATTGCCCAACTCGAGGCCGATTTTGGTGTGCCTCTTTTCACACGAGGCGCAACGGGATTGACCCCGACCCCGGACGGACGTGTGCTCTATTCGGCCGTGCGGGAGGGATTTGACGGCATCGCGGAAGTGATCCGCAGGATCAAGCAGAACAGCGCTGCAAAGCCGGTGGTCACCCTTTCCCTTTCGAGTTCTCTGGCAACCTATTGGTTCGTTCCCAGGTTAGGGGCTTTCAACACCAGGTTTCCTGACGTCGATCTGAGGTTCGAACTGACCGCGGGCGTTCTGCGAGGACCCGCCGAGAATGTTGACCTGGCCACGAGAATCCTGGCCGATGACGACCCCCACTATCACCACTGGGCATTCTCGCCTGAGATCATCGTTCCGGTGTGCAGCCCATCCTATTTGTCGGCCCACGGTCGGCTGATCCATGCCGGAACCGGGGAAGGTCATGCCCTGCTTCACCTGACCGACGCCAAGGAGCAATGGCTGGACGCCTGGGGCAGTGTGGCGGACCGCAAGACCAGCAGGGCAAAGTGGCTCGAATTCTCGGACTACGCGGTCGTGCTTCAAGCCGCGATGAACGGGGAAGGCGTGGCGCTCGGCTGGCTCAGCAACGTTTCAAGGGCATTGCTTCAGGGAACCCTTGTCCTGGCCTCGGACAGGCAGATCAAGACGGGCCGGATCCATCAGCTGATTGCCCCGCGCTCAAGGCCGCTACGACCTGTCGTCTCCGACATCTGCGCCTGGATGATTACCGAGATGCAAATCGAATTGAAGGCACTGCACCCGATATTGGGGCCGGACACCTTGTAGCGGGCTGCAGGCGACAAGCGCAGCGCGCGCAAGGCCATCGCTGACTACCTCGGAAACAGGCTGGGCAGCGGCATGTGCGCCTTGATGATGGGCGACTTCAGCACCACGAAGCTGAAATACTTGTCGATGCCGATATCCATGTCGGTCAGCCGTTCCATGATGGTCTGGTACTCGGCGATGCCGGCGGTCACGAATTTCATCAAATAGTCGTAGCCGCCCGACACGAGGTGGCACTCGATGACCTGGTCGATCTTCTCCACCACGGCGAGAAAGCGGGCAAAGTCCACCTGGCGATGGTTCTTCAAGGTGATTTCGGTGAACACGGTCAGCGTCTGGCCGAGCTTGCCGATATTGACCTGCGCGGAATAGCCTTCGATGTAGCCTTCCGACTGGAGCTTCTTGACCCGCATCAGGCATGGGCTTGGCGACAGATGCACCAGATCAGCCAGTTCCACATTCGTGATGCGGCCGTTCTTCTGCAACTCGTACAGAATCTTGATATCGATCCGATCCAGTTTCACGGTCGTCTCCGCAGAACGCAGGCCGTAGCACAAAATGCTGCCTTGCTCATTGGCATTGACACTACCACAGCCCGTGGGCCTGTCCATCCAAGCGGACAGCGCTTGAAACGCAGCGGCTCCCGATTTCGCCCAGGCTGCCGGAATAAAATTCTGCTTCAGCGTCAACTGCGGCACCGGCTGCCTGCACAACACGGTAGATTGGCGCGTCAAGGCAGAGAGACCATGCGCGCACCACTGCAGCAAATCGAGACATCCGGCGAACTGCCACGGACCGCGGACGCGGTGGTGATCGGCGGCGGCATCGTCGGCATCTTCGCGGCCTACTACCTGGCCAGGCGCGGCATGAAGGTCGCGCTTGTCGAAAAGGGTCGCGTCGGCGCCGAGCAGTCCTCAAGGAACTGGGGGTGGTGCCGCCAGCAGAACCGCGACGCGCGCGAGTTGCCGATGGCGACGCGCAGCCTCGATCTGTGGCAGCGCTTTGCCCCAGAGACAGATGAAGACACCGGCTTTCGGCGGTGCGGCTTGCTCTATCTCAGCAATGACGATGCGGAACTGGCTGGCTGGGTGCGTTGGCGTGACTTCGCCAGGACGGCCGGCGTCACCACGCACATGCTCGACAGCGCCGAGGCCAGCGAGCGGGGCCGCGCCACGGGCCGGACCTGGAAGGGCGGCGTGTTCTCGCCGACCGACGGCACCGCGGATCCGTCGCGGGCCGCGCCCGCGGTTGCCCGGGCCATCCTCAAGCTCGGGGGCTCCGTGCACCAGAATTGCGCCGCGCGCGGTATCGAGACTGAAGGCGGACGACTGAGTGGTGTGGTCACCGAAAGCGGAACGATCCGCACCAAGGTGGCGGTGCTGGCCGGGGGCGCCTGGGCCTCTTCCTTTTGCCGGCAGTTCGGTTTCCGTTTTCCGCAGGCGTCGATCCGCTCCTCCATCCTCTCCGTCTCGCCAGGCGCCGAGGGTCTGCCTGATGCGCTGCATACGGCAGGGGTCTCGGTCACGCGTCGCGGCGACGGCGGTTACACGCTCGCCATAAGTGGACGCGGCCGTGTGGACGTGACGCCGCAGCAGTTGCGCTTCTCCTCCCAGTTCCTGGCCATGTTCCTGAAGCGGTGGCGCAGCCTCGCGCCGGGCGGCCTGCAAGGCATGCGCTCGGGCCACGAAACGCTCCGACACTGGCGGCTCGATCAGCCGACGCCGATGGAGCGGATGCGCATCCTCGATCCGGTTCCGGACCAGGCGACCATCCGCCTGGCCCACGCCCGGGCGCTCGAACTGCTGCCGGCACTGCGCCAGACCAGGATCAGCGCAAGCTGGGCCGGCTACATCGACAGCACGCCCGACGGCGTGCCTGCCATCGGCGAGATCAACACTGTTCCGGGTTTCTTCCTGGCTGCCGGGTTCTCGGGGCATGGCTTCGGCATCGGACCAGGCGCCGGGCATCTCGTCGCCGATCTGATGACTGGTTCCAAACCGATCGTCGATCCGCAATCCTACGATCCCAGGCGCTTCGACGCTTCAGCCTGGGGGAAAGTTGCCGACTTCTAAGGCACGATACATTGCGACATCTAGACATGGTCTCCGCGACGCCATGAGCCGTCCTGCAGAAAGGCACCGACAGGCGCCGGGCGGACAGGCGCCTGCCCGCGAAACCGGCCGACAGCGCCAGGCGTGCAGCCGGTCTGCGCCGCGATGAGTTCGACGGCGGCCAACTGACAATAGCGCCCCTGGCATCGTCCCATGCCGACGCGCGACAGCGCTTTGACCCTGTTGGCTTCGCTGCCGCCGAAATCGGAGCTCTGGCGCACGGCCGCGGCGGTCACGTTTTCGCAACGGCAGACGACCACCTCGTCGGGGAGTGCCCGCACCATCGCGGCCGGCCAGGGAAAGGCGCGAACCAGACCACGGGCAAAGCGCTCGAGCCGCGCCAGCTTGCGCAAATCGGTGCTGGTGGCGGGCGTCGGAAATCCGAGATCGGCAAGGCATGCGGCAGCCGCAAGATGCCCAGCGATCTCCGCGCCGTCCGCTCCCAGAAGACGAACCCCATCGCCCGCCAGATAGACGCTGTTGCCGGCGCGACCCATCCGGTCGGTCTTTGGCAGCCATTGCCGCCACTGCTCGTCATAGGTGAAGTCGCATCCCGCGAGGTCGGCCAGATGCGTCTCCGCCCGCAGGTGCCAGCCCATGCCGATCATGTCGCATGGAGTGAGGCGCTGCCTTCCGCCGGCGTCGCGCCAGCGCATCGCTGTGACACCCCTCCCGTCGGCCTCGATCCGTTCGAGCGTCACCCCCGCATGGTAGCGGCCGCGGAGCCGCGCCCGCAGAACCAGGCCGCGCAGCGCGGCAACCGGCCGTGCGGCCAGTCCCCAAAACCCCCGCATCTGCTGTCGCCAGGAGGAGGTATCCAGCACCGCCGCCACGTCCGCCCCAGCCTTTGCAAGTTGGGCGCCGACCAGCGTCAGCAAAGGCCCCGATCCAATCAACACGATCCGCCGCCCCAGCGCCACGCCTTGCACCTTGAGCGCGATCTGCGCCGCGCCAAGGCTGTAGACGCCGGCGCTCTGCCAGCCGGGGACCGGCGCGACACGGTCGGACGCGCCGGTCGCAAGGATCAGCCGGTCATAGCAGATCACCTGCACGCCGCCCTCCCCCAGCACGTGCAGCCGACCCTCATGGGCGGCGATGACCGAGCTCGCCGCGCAATGGGTGAGCCGTCCCTCTTCGGCCAACCGGTCTAAGAGGGCGTGCAGTGCGCCCGCCTTCTTCACCTCCGATCCGTACAGCTGCTTCGCGGGGCGGGTGAACCCGTCAGGCGGGCGGCGATAGATTTGCCCGCCAGCGCGCTGGCCTTCGTCGATCACCAGCGGGTTGAGCCCGGCTTCGACCACGGCCGCGGCGGCCCTTATGCCGGCAGGACCGGCGCCCACGATCACGATCCGTGGCGATAACGTCTCGTTCACGGCCAGCTCTCCGGTGGCGTTGTGCGCAACCGCATGCCTTCGGTGACAAGTGTCGAGCACGCCCGCAGGCGCGGCCCCTCGTCCTGCCATACCCAGCAATCCTGGCAGGCCCCCATCAGGCAGAACCCGGCCCGCGCCTCGGGTCCGAACTCCGACTTTCGCAAGGCCTGCCCTGATGCCAGCATGGCGGTCAGCGCGGTGTCGCCCGCAAGCGCGTCGCGCATCTCACCGTCGAGAAAGAAATGCAGCTGCGCCCGGTCGCGCTCGGCCAGCCGGACGATGCGGCCGGCGGTGATCATTCCGCGGCCTCTTGCACGGGGCGAGGACGGGGCAGTTCGGGGAACCGTTTGCAGACCGCATCGAACGCCGCCTGGACGCCTTCCGGCCCGGAGCGCCCCTTCATCCGACGGAAGATCTCGGTCTTGGCGAAGAACCGCCAATGGATCGGCAGGTCCCTTAATATGGCGGTGAGCCGATCATAGGCCGCCGAAGTCCACTGCGCTTCGTAGCCTTCCCGCTCCGGACCGAAATGAAAATGACCGGCGGCCGGCTTGTGCCCCGCGCGCAGCCTATCCGTCGCCAGCTCATCGACCTCGCCATCGCGGATGACGACACCATAGTCGCGCTCGGCAACGATCGGTGACACATAGCCGCGCCGCACATCCTGCGCGACCCGCCAGGGCTCGCGCTCGTGCGGATCGCCGCGCCCGCCGCCTCCGGCCGAGCGGATATCGAGCACGTCGCCAGGCTGCAGCACCGCCGTGTCGATGTTGCCCAGCCGCCGCTCGTGCTCGGTCCCCGGGTTGACGACCATGTCAGACAGACCGGCCGCCTTGCCGCCCAGCACGCCCCAGGGACGAAAGAAGCTGCGGTCGCGATTGCGCGCCGTAATCCTGGAATCGGGGGCAAAGACGCGGAACGCCATCTCGGTCGCCAGCCCGCCGCGCCAGCGGCCCTCCCCGCCGCTGTCCCTGGCGAGCCCGTATCTCACGAATTCGACCGGGATCTCGGTCTCGGTGATCTCGATCGGCGTGTTCTTGAGATAGGCGGCATCGGCGCCCGATCCGTTGGTCCCGTCGCGATGCGGCATCGCGCCGCCGCCACCCACCACGGGGTTCACCGCCGCGATGACGGTGCGGCTGGTGCGCTCGTCCGTGGTCATGACGTTGACGATGCAGTTGTTGCCGGCAGGAGCCGCGGGCAGGCGCTCCGGCATCGCTTGCGAAAAGGCGCCGAAGATGACCGACCGCAACCGGGCGCAGGTGAGCGAGCGCATGCCTACAGCAGCGGGGAATACCGGGTTCAGCACCGAACCCGTGGGGGCGATGCAGGTAAACGGCCGGGTGAGGCCCGTATTGAGCAGGATCTTCGGATTGAGCGTGTAGAGTACGTAATAGACGCCCACCAGCAGCATGGTGTGTCGCGGGTCGCTGCCTGAAGGCACGTTCAGCGAAGAGCCTAGCTGTGGATCGGAGCCGGTGAAATCGAGTACCGCCTCGTCGCCCTTGATCGTCAGCGTCAGCTTCAGCCGGCAGGGATTGGCCTCGACCGAATCCTCGTCGGCATAGTCCGCGAATTCCCACGTGCCGTCAGGCATGGAGCGCAGCACGTCGCGCGCCTGCGCTTCGGCATGGTCGAGAAGCGCGGCGACACCTTCGATGAAGCCGGCCTTGCCGAACTTCCTCACCATCGCCTGGATCTTGCGCTCGCCGGTGTTGAGCGCGCCGACCAGCGCCTTGATGTCACCGATGTTGAGGTCGGGCTTGCGTACATTGGTGGTCATGATCCGCAGGATCATCTCGTCGAAGACGCCCTCGTTCACCAGCTTCATCGGCGGAAAGCGGATGCCTTCCTGATGGATTTCGGTCAGCGCCCGGCTGAGCGAAGCCGGCACCGCCCCGCCCATGTCGGTGTTATGGATGTGCCCTCCGGTCCAGGCGACGATCTCGCCGTCGACGAAGACCGGCTTCCACAGATGCGTGTCCGGCGCGTGGGTGGCGACATAGCCGGAATAGGGATCGTTGGTGAAGGCAACATCCCCCGGCCGGTAGTCGTCCACCATTGCAATGGCGCGGCGATACGAAAGCCCTGGGTACCAGGTGGCGCCGAGTTCCATCGGGACGGCGAAGGTTGCCCCCGAACAGTCCATCAGCATCACGGTGAAGTCCTGCGTCTCCTTGACGAAGGCGGAGTGCGCGGTGCGGTGCAGCGTGTGGGCCATGTTCTCGGCGGCCGCGCGGGCATGGTTAGCCAGAACCTGAAGGTTTGTCCGGTCAAACAAAGGCATCACTCCGGGAAGGTGAGCAGAAGGTTGAGATGGCGGTCGACGCTTGCCTGCGCGCCCGCGGGAATGGCAAAGGTGGTGTCTTCCTGTACGACCACGGCAGGCCCGCTGAACGTGCTGCCCGGAGCGAGGGTGTGCCGGTTGTGGAGGTCGATGGTCTCGACACTCACGCCCGTATAGACCGGGAGCCGGCGCGCCGGAATGGCCGGGGCGGCGATCACGTCGATCTCCGGGAAGGAGAGTTTCGGCCCCGCGCCTACGGCGGAGAGCCGGACATTCACAAGTTCGATCGTGCCATCCGGGTCGTGGAAATCGTAGAGCCGTTGATGGGTGAGGTGGAAGGCGTCCGCGATGGCAGCCGCGTTGCCGTCGGCCAGCCATTCCGGCGAAAGGACGACCTCGATTTCATAGCTCTGCCCGATATAGCGCATTTCGCAGGAGAGATTGAGTTGCGCGGCCGCGTTGTGCCCCTGCGCCACCAGCCAATCACGGCCCTCTTGCGCGAGGGTCTCGAACGCCTCGCGGATTGCGGGGAGCGATGTGCCCGATAACGGGCTGAAGATGGTGCGAATGAAATCGCCGCGCAGATCGGCCACCAGCCCGCCAAGCGCCGACACCACGCCGGGGCGGCGGGGCGCCATGACACGTTTCATCCCGAGTTCGCGAGCAAGAAACGCGCCGAGCATCGGGCCGCCGCCGCCAAAGGGCATCAGCGTGAAATCGCGCAAGTCGACGCCGGCGCGCGAGGCGAGTTTCTCGACCTCGACGAACATCTCCGACACCGCGATGTCGACGATCGCCTGCGCGGTCTGCTCGACCGGGCGGCCAAGCCGGGCGGCAAGCTCGCCGACCGCGCGCTGCGCCAGTCCGGTATCGATGCTGAGCTGGCCATAGGCCATCTCGGTGTGACCGAGCCATCCGCACACCACCATGGCGTCCGTCACCGTCGCCCGCTCGCCGCCACGGTCGTAGCATGCCGGTCCTGGCGTCGAGCCGGCCGACTCCGGCCCCACCCGCAGCACACCTTGCGCATCGACACTGGCGATCGAACCGCCGCCGACGCCGATCGAGCTCACCGAGACGGAGGGGATATGGAGCGGAAATTCGCCGATCAGTTCGCCGGTGCCGAACTGCGGCTCGCCGTCGATGATGAGCGCGAAGTCGGCCGAGGTGCCGCCGATGTCGAGGGTAAGGATCCTGTCTTCGCCTGCCTGGCGCGCCAGCCACGAGGCGCCGATGACGCCGGAAGCCGTTCCCGACAGCAGCATGTTGACGCAGGCGTGCTTGCCTTCGGCAGCGTTCATCAGCCCGCCGTTCGATTTCGTCAGCATGGGGCGGGCCGGCACGCCTCGGTCCCTCAGCCGCTCTTCCAGCGCCGTCAGATAGCCAGAGACACGCGGATGGACATAGCCGTTGAGAATGGCGGTGGAGCTGCGCTCGTATTCACGAATGACTGGCCACACCTCGGCCGAAGAGAAGACGAAGAGGTCGGGAGCGAGACGCGCGATCGTCGCCTTGACGGCAGCCTCCTGCGCGGCATTGCGCCAGGAATGGAGGAAGGAGACGATGATCCCCTGCGCCCCATCCGCTTTCGCCGCGGCCACCGCGCTGGCCACCACCGCCATGTCTGGTGCCTGGGATTCACTTCCGTCGGCGCGCATGCGGGCCGTAATGCCGAACACCATGTCGCGCGAGATCAGCGGGTCCGGCCGCGAGCAAAACAGCGAATACATGTCCGGCATTCGCAATCGCGCCAGTTCGATGACGTCCTCGAAGCCGGCATTGGTGAACAGCGCCAGCGGTGCGCCCTTGCGCTGGATGATGGTGTTGATGCCGACCGTTGTCCCATGCACGAAGCGCGTCATGCGTTTGGGATCAAAGCCTTCGCGTTCGGCCAGAAGGGTGAGGCCCGTCATCAGTTCGGCGCCCGGATCTTCTGGCGTCGTCAGAACTTTCAGCGAGGCCACGCGCCCAGAATTTGCCTCCAGCGCGCAGAAATCGATGAATGTGCCGCCGATATCGACGCCGACCTTCCAGTCGGCTTCGTTCCGCGCCTCGTCCGCCGCGATGGCACCATCCATGATGCGTCCCTTCCTGTCTGCCAACCAAAGCTGACACGACAGGATGGCCAGGGTCCAAGACGTATGATGAGCAAGGATATAAGCCTTGCTTATGCTTTCGAGCGACGCTCACCCAGCACGGCGGAACAGGCCGCGCGGATCTGGTCGCGCATCAGCTCATCGGCCCGCGAAAGTGCCCGTGTGCGAGACGTGAGCAGCGCAATCGGAAATTCCGGGCCTGCCGTCAGCAGCCTGACCGCAAGCCCGGCAAACTGATGCCAAGGCAGCAGCGCGTCGACCAGGGCGATGCCCAGACCGGCCTGGACAAAACCGACCGCGGAGATGGATACGTCGATCTCGAGCGACGGCGAAAGCGTCATACCTTGCGCGCGTGCAGCGTGGGCCAGTTCGTCGGCAGGACGGGTGTTGCCGCGATACAATATCAATTCCTCGCCTGTGAGATCGGCGAGTGTCAGCTCGGTTTTCCCGGCCAACACATGCCCGGTGGGCAGCAGGCAAGCAAAACCGACGCTCCCGATCACTTCCGCCTCGATGTCAGGAGGCAGGCGGTCGTCCATGGCTACGCCGAGACTGGCGTCGCCGGCGCGAAGCATGTCGACGATGGCGGCGATCGGCGCGCTATGAGCGCGCAACACTATGTTGGGATGCTGGGCCCGGAATTTGGTGAACGCGCGCGGCAATATCGCCATGGCCGGCGGCGGCGAGGCCGCGACCCGCACCAGCCCCGTCCGGCCCAGACGCAGGTCCGTCGTCTTGCGACGCAAGCCCTCCAGCCCCGCCGACAGCCGCTCGGCGTCGGGGAAGATCTCGAGCGCCTCCGGGGTCGGCCGCAGCCGGCCCTTAACGCGCTCGAACAGCGTGAAGCCGAGTTCGTCTTCGGTGTGGAGCAGGATCTGGCTCAAAGCGGGCTGGGAGATGTTCAGCATCCGTGCCGCGGCGGTCACGGTGCCCGCGCGCATGACTGCGATGAACACTTCGAGCTGCCGGGCCCGCATTGCCACTCCATAGGTAAAGCTTATGGGTTCTGTCCAAACCCATCTTTGACGCAATGCCACGGCGCGGACAAGATCAGTCAAAGGATAGAGTGCTGTTTTGCAAGAGGCCGCGCCATGGATGTGATCGTGCTGGGCGGCGGACTGATGGGAACGGCTTCTGCCTATTTCCTGGCCCGGCGCGGCGCGCGCGTTACCTTGATCGAGCGCAATCGGATCGGCGCAGGAGCAACGGTTGCCTCCTTCGGCAACATTCGGCGCACGGGGCGTCATCTGTCCCAGCTTCCGCTGGCCCATCGCTCGCTCAGGCTGTGGGTCGAGGCTGAAAAAATGCTTGGCCGCGACGTGGAATTCCGCGCTACCGGTCATATCCGGCTGATCTTCGATGAAGATAGCCTCGCCGACATGCGGGCCTATGCCGAGGCGGCGCGGCCCTGGGGGCTGGACCTCGAGGAGCTCGGCCCACCCGAGATCCGTGCCCGCTTTCCCGGTCTCGGTCCCGAGGCGATCGCGGCGTCGTTCTCGCCGCAGGACGGCAGCGGCAATCCGAGGCTGATCGCACCGGCATTCGCCGAGGCCGCCCGCAAGCTGGGCGCGGAAATCGCCGAGGCGACTGAGGTCGAGACGATCCGGCACACAGGCTCCAGCTTCCTTGTAGCCAGTTCAAAAGGTGCATTCGCCGCCGAGTGTCTGCTCAACACCGCTGGTGCTTGGGGCGCGCGCATCGCCGCGCAGTTCGGCGAAGCGGTTCCGCTCGACGCCCGTGGCCCGCAGATGGGCGTGACCGAGCCGCTGCCGCATCAGATCTTGCCGGTGGTCGGCGTCTGGACGCGCAACAAGGACCATGGCGCCTATCTGCGTCAGGTCGAGCGGGGCAACATCGTCTTCGGCGGAGCGGCCGAAAGAGCAGCGGTGAACCTCGATCCAGGCCATGCGGCCACCGACCCAATGCGCCTGCCCACGCAGTTGCGCGCCGTCGCGCGACTGCTGCCGGCGATCGCGCAGGCTACGGTCATTCGCACTTGGTCCGGCTGCGAGGGTTATGTCAGAGACATGCTGCCGATCATGGGACGCTCGGTGACGACGCCAGGCCTGTTCCACGCCTTCGGCTTCAGCGGACATGGGTTCCAGCTCGGTCCGGGCGTGGGAGATGCCATGGCCGAGCTCATCATGACCGACCGTTGCGAAACGCCGCTCGACGATTTCATGATCAACCGCTTCAGCCGCGCTGCTGCATGATGGTTACAGAGACGAATCAGGTCGCACGAAACGGTTGTAACGCGCGACAGGGAGAAGTTCGCTCGAACTGGTCTGTTCCGTGCCGGACTGATGGTCGTCGCGCGATGAACCGGGAACGACTTCATCAGCGGTCAACCGAACCTAGTATCCTACTTTGTCCATAAGCAACCGCGAACCTCGCCGCGATCCCAATCGCAGTTCGACAGCACTAGGCAATGAGAACCTTGGTCGGCAAAGCCCTCTCCATCACATCCAAGAAAGCGCGAACCTTGGCACCGACAAGGCGTCGCGAGCTTTGGAGCGCCCAGATTTCGACAGACGGACCGGCGTGAGTTCCCCAGCAAACGAGCCGGCCCGCCTCGATATCGTCCGCGACAAGAAGCTTCGGAAGCAACGCCGCGCCCCCACCTGCGAGAACGGCTTCGCGCACCATCAACAGAGAAGAGAAGCGCAGGATCGGCTCGGGTTTGAGAAGGACTTCGTCCTCAGAAACGGATTTCATGCGCCAAACAACGCTCAGCGATGTGGCGCTCAGCAAGACCGCCTTTACGGGACTCGGTTCACCGCCCGGCGCCGGCTGAGGGTGCGGCATGTCCGGTGCGGCGACAATCAGGCGCTCGTCATTGAGAAAACGGCGACCGATGAGCCGTTCATCCGGTGACGGGTCAATCCGGATGACAAGGTCGTAGCCATCCTCGACCGGATCGACCTTGCGATCCTCGGCAACAATCTCAAGCTTGACCTCGGGATAGGCGAGAGCAAAACGAGCGCCGATCCTGGGAAGTGCCACATGGGCGAAAACCAAGGGAGCGCTCACCCGCAGCCTGCCTCTCGGGGTGGACGCACCCAACACAATGGCCTCCCCCGCTTCCGCAATTTCCGACAGCAGTCCGTCGGTGCGCTCGTGAAGCGCTCGCCCTTCGTCTGTCAGCCGCAGACTTTGGGATCCACGCTCGATCAGCCTCACGCCAAGACTGTGTTCGAGTTCGCTCACATGGCGCGACAATGTCGCCTTGGATCGCCCGGAGAGGCGACCGGCTCGGCCGAAACCGCCATGGGTTGCAACGAGGTTGAAGTCCGCGAGAGCTTCGAGATCCATAGGAGATGTGTTCCAATTTTGAGACATGTTGTTTCGAACATGCCATCTCCTAATCAGGATTGGAACATGTATCTTTCTCTCGACACGCACAAACAACATAAGGAGTTTTCACAATGGCTATTTTGGTAACCGGCAGCACCGGGACCATCGGGTCCCAAGTCCTGGCCCACCTGCAGGGGCGCGACGTCGAGGTTCGCGCCTTGACTCGTTCCCCAGAGGCGGCGCAGCTGCCATCAGGTGTAAAGGCGGTCCGCGGTGATCTCGCCGATCCGGATTCGCTACGATCCGCGCTGGAAGGCGTCAGCACATTGTTCCTGCTCGCCCCGAATGTTGCGGACGAATTGACCCAGGCCATGCTTGCGCTGACGGTGGCTCGCGAGGCCGGCGTCAAGGGTATCGTCTATCTCTCGGTGTTCGGCGGCGCGCCCTATGCCGACGTTCCGCATTTCGCGGGCAAGTACACGGTCGAGCGGATGATCGAGGCGCTTGATCTGCCCGCGACGATCCTGCGGCCCGCCTACTTCATCCAGAACGATCTTCGGCAGAAGGACGTGCTTCTGAAGGCCGGCGTCTATGGCGCGCCGATCGGCGCGAAGGGTATCTCGATGGTCGATATCCGCGACATTGGCGAGGCCGCCGCGATCGAGCTGGTTCGCCGCGAGCAGGCAGCGACGCCGCTCGGCCGCGAGACTTACGCTTTGGTTGGTCCGGACAGCCTGACCGGCGAAGGCATCGCCGCCATCTGGAGCCAAGCGCTCGGCCGCGCTGTCCGGTACGGCGGCAATGATCTTATCGTCATGGAGCAGCGCACGAAGACCATGCTGCCCGCCTGGCACGCGCTCGATCTGCGTCTGATGTTCAGCCGGTATCAGAGCGATGGCGCGGTGGCGACCGCGGACGACATTACCCGCCTGACCAAGCTTCTCGGTCATGCCCCGCGCTCCTATGCCGCTTTTGCCAAGGATGCCGCAACGCAGTGGGCGAAGGGCTGAACCTGCACCCCTCCCCCCAACCAAGGAGACCGAACGATGGCGACGATTCAACCCCTCTTGCCTGAAGACGCTCCGGTCGTGGCCGCGATGCGACAGGCCGCCTCGGCCCATAAGGGCGAGCCGATGGGGCCCAAGGCACGGCCGATGTTCGACGCCATGTTTGCCGCCACACCCGCCGCTGCGAATGTGCGGGTCGAGCCCGCGATGGTCGGGGGAATTGCGGGCTTCTGGCTGCGGCTGCCGAACCCACGGCCGGGTGCACGCATGCTCTATATTCATGGTGGTGGCTATGTGCTCGGCTCAGCCGAGGCGCTCACCAACTTCGCGGGCCAGATCGCCGCACGCGTTGGCGCCGATACCTTCGTCCCGGACTACCGGCGCGCGCCCGAGCATCCGTTCCCGGCAGCGATCGACGATGCGGTCGCCGCCTATCGCGGTCTCGTTGCGGACGGTGCTGAACGGATCGCGGTTATAGGCGACTCTGCCGGTGGCGGTTTGACGTTGGCACTGCTGTCGATCCTGGCTGCAGACAAGACGCAGGGCACGATGCAACCTGTCGGGGCCGCGGTGATGTCGCCCTGGACCGACCTGGCGCTCACCGGCGACAGCGTCGAGACGAGGGCAGCGGCGGATCCGATCTTCACGCGAGGCGTGCTCCAGGGCTTTGCGGAAATGTACCTTCAAGGCCAGGATGCCACCAACTCCAAGGCCTCGCCGCTCTATGCGCGGCTCGGCGGCCTGCCGCCGATCTGCATCGATGTCGGCGACGACGAATTGCTGCTCGCCGATGCCATCCGCTATGCCGACCGGGCGCGGGCGGCCGGCGTGGAGATCACATTGTCGGTCTGGGAGGGCTGCCGCACGTGTTCCAATCCTCTCTCGGCCAGTTCTTCGCAGCCGAGCAGTCCGTGAACGCCATCAGCGACTTCCTCGGCCGGCGTCTCATCGATTTTTCCCCGTCCATCAACACACCTTCGGAGGTTTGATATGAAAATTCTGGTATTGGGCGCCACAGGCGCAACGGGCCGGCTGATTGTCAGCAAGGCTCTCGCAGAGGGACATGACGTCGTTGCCCTCGTCCGCTCCAAGGCAAAGGCCGAGAACCTCACCGGCGCCGAGCTCGTCGAAGGCGACGCCCGCGATCCCACCGCGCTGACCCGCGCCATCGCAGGCTGTGATGCCGTTATCAGCTCGTTGGGCACCGCCATGAGCCCATTCCGTGAGGTGACGATGCTTTCGACGGCGACGCGCGCGCTGGTCGGCGTCATGGAGCGGCAAAACATCCGTCGTCTGGTGAGCATCACCGGCCTGGGCGCCGGCGACAGCCGCGGCCATGGCGGCTTCTTCTTTGACAAATTGTTGCTGCCCCTGATGCTGCGCAAGGTCTATGAAGACAAGGATCGGCAGGAGGACGCCATCCGCGGCAGCACGCTCGACTGGACCATCGTTCGACCGATGGTCCTCAACGACAGGCCGGCGAGCGGCCGCATAAAGGCGTTGACCGACCTTTCGGGCGTACATGGCGGGACGATCGCGCGAGCCGATGTCGCGGATTTCGTCGTTCAGCAACTCACTACGGATACGTGGCTGCGCAAATCACCATTGATCAGTTGGTGAAAGTCAGCAGTGAAACCCGCGCTCCAGCTGACCTTATCGGCGGCTGATCGAAGTTCCGGGGCTCGGCTCCCGAACCAATGGCAAAGCCAGCGGCTGAGGCGCCTTCGTGGTGAGGAGCGCCACACCGCCGTCTTTGCCATCGGTTGCGGGATGACGGTGCGCCAGTTCAACAAGCTGCCGGACGATGAGCAGGCAGAGGTGCACCGTGCCAATCTTGCTCTTCTGTCCCCGAGCAATGTCGCGCCGCTGGCAGATCCCGAGCCGGCCGACACTCGAGCCATTCCCCGCGGGCACCTGCCCGGTGAGCAGAAGCTGGCGATCGGCCGCTGGCTGCTCCACCAGAAGGCATCGCTGCCGCACGGCCATTTCGGCCCATGGCTCGAGAAGCAGGAGTGGCCTGTCGCGATCCATGGCCTCAAATGCATGCGGCTGGCCACAGGCGGGCGCTAGGACGAGCGGGGCGCGTTGGCCGCGCCAGGACATCGGCCTCGGCGGAAACGCGCGCTGGCGGGGCTCCCACCCAAGCAGGTAGGTCTAAGGTCCTAGACGATGGCGCAAAGGTCTGTCGCGCCAAACAAGCTGGAACAATAGTGGAGCGGCAGGCTTTTGCGAAATGTTCGCAGGCTTCGCCCGGCGCACAGCAGATATAACGGGTAACGCAATGCGGATGCTGGTCAGGCCTGCCAAACGGGAAGGAACTTCTCGAACCATCTTCCATCGACCGCTGATTGATGGCGATGTCAAATCAGGGGCGGGCGGCCCGGTGATATCAATCGATGCCGAGGGCATTTACTCGAATGATTCAAAATACCGGTACCTGATTGAATTTACGCCTGGTGAACTTGAGGCACTTATCGGAAGCAGCGGCCCGGCACTTGGGGCGGGCGGGCCAGTAAGCACCGGGCTTAAC
>NZ_JAIUIQ010000051.1:0-38668 GCF_020165735.1 Mesorhizobium sp. B283B1A | reverse complement strand
GCGGGCGACGCCATCCTCGCTGACCGTCTTGCGTGGCGGCAATTTCACCGCCGCCGACAATTTCGGGAACGGATCGACCTTGTTGGGCAGCGCCATGGCATAGACGAAATGCTCCTGAAATTTCGGCTCCAGTGCGGTCTCGATCTTCTCGATCTGGCTCACCGTCTCCTCGATCTCGCGGCGATAGCCGCGATTGAGCAGCGCCATGCGCGCACCGGCGCCGGCGGCGTTGCCGACGGCCGAGACCTTGTCGAGATCGCAATCGGGGATCAGCCCCAGCACCATAGCGTATTTCGGATCTATGAAGGAACCGAAGGCGCCAGCGAAGTGGATGCGGTCGACATGTTCGGTGTTCTGCTTTTCCATCAACAGCTTGGTGCCGGCATAAAGCGCCGCCTTGGCAAGCTGGATGGCGCGCACGTCGGTCTGGGTGATGGTGATCTTGGGTCCATCTTCCTTCGACGCAGAGCCTTCCTTCAGCACATAGGAGAAGGTGCGGCCATTGGCGACGACGCGCGGCGAGCGCGCGGAAAGCGAGCCGTCGACGACGCCGTCCTCGGAAATGATGCCGGCGAGATACATCTCCGCCACGATCTCGATGATGCCGGAGCCGCAGATGCCGGTGACGCCGGTCGCCTGCACGCTGTCGAGGAAGCCCGGTTCGTCGGACCACAGTTCGGAGCCGATGACGCGGTATTTCGGTTCCAGCGTCTCCGGATCGATGCGCACGCGCTCGATGGCGCCCGGTGCGGCACGCTGGCCGCCGGAGATTTCAGCACCCTCGAAGGCGGGACCGGTCGGAGAAGAGGCGGCCACGACCCGCGCGCGGTTGCCGAGCACGATCTCGGCATTGGTGCCGACGTCGACGATCAGCATCATTTCGTCCTGGCGGTGCGGGCCTTCCGACAGCGTCACCGCCGCCGCATCGGCGCCGACATGGCCGGCGATGCAAGGCAGCATGTAGAGCCGGGCGCCCTGGTTGAGTTTCAGGCCGATGTCGGAGGCCTTGATGCGCACCGCTCCGGAGACGGCGAGCGCGAAGGGCGCGCCGCCGAGTTCGGTCGGATCGATGCCGAGGAACAGATGGTGCATGATCGGATTGCCGACGAAGACGGAATCCAGGATGTCGTTGCGCTGGACGTTGCCTTCCGCGCAGACCTTGTCGACAAGGCTGGAGATCGCTTCGCGCACGGCGACCGTCATGCCTTCCCGGCCGTCCGGGTTCATCATCACGTAGGAGACACGGCTCATCAGATCCTCGCCGAAGCGGATCTGCGGGTTCGACGTGCCCGACGAAGCGGCGACACGGCCGGACAGCAACGACACCAGATGCATGGCGATGGTGGTCGAGCCTATATCGCAGGCAAGGCCATAGGCCTCGTTCTTGAGGCCCGGCCACAGTGCGATGACCCGCGCGATGTCGCTGTCGGCATCCTTGTGGATGGCGGCGGTGGCCGTCCAGTTGCCCTTGCGCAGGATGCCCTGCACCTGCGGCAGCAAATAGAAATCGAATTCGAGGTTCTTGAAGCCCCAGTCCTTCATCAGCGCGATCTTGAGCCGATCGAGGTCGCCTGATGGATTGTGCATGTCGGGCTCTTCGATCTCGACATAGCACATGCGGATCGCCGTATCGCGGGCGATCACCCTGGTATCGGCATCCTTGCGGATGGTCTGCGCATTGATGACCGTGTCCTGCGGCACGTCGATGACGAGGTCGCCGAGGATCTGCGCCGAGCAGGAGAGGCGGCGCCGTTCGGGCAGGCCGCGCACGCGCTCGTAGCGCTCTTCCTTGGGACCCTTGGGCGAAATGTGGTCGTTCGACGAGACAATCTTGTGCTTGGCGAAATTGCCTTCCTGCACCTCGACCTGGCAGCGCCCGCACGTGGCGCGTCCGCCGCACACGCTTTCGACATAGACGCCAAGCTGGCGCGCGGCATCCAGAACCGGCGTGCCGACAGGAAACCGCCCGCGCTTGCCCGATGGCATGAACAGCACGAGCGGATCGGTGATGTTTGCAGGTGAATTCACGATTGCGCGCTTATCCCCGGCCCATCCGGGCCTCACGACCGCCACGGCGGCGGCCACCATTGCCGTTGCCTTCGCCCGGCGCATTGACCTGCGTCGGCGCCGCGACCGCATGGCCGCCTTCGGCCGGCTTGTAGTCCTTGTAGGTGCGGATCCAGTTGGTGCAGTTCTCATCGGTGCCGTTCAGCACATTGGCGCCGCGCACGGCTTCCATTTCCTGCGGACGCACCGGGTTCATGATCGCCGAGGTCATGCCGGCGCCGATCACCATCGGGATGAAGGCGGCGTTGATGCCGTGGCGGTGCGGCAGGCCGAACGAGATGTTGGACAGGCCGCAGGTGGTGTTGACCTTGAGTTCCTCACGCAGGCGGCGCAGCAGCGCGAACACCTGGCGGCCGGCATCGCCCAGCGCGCCGATCGGCATGACCAGCGGGTCGACGACCACGTCATGGGCCGGAATACCGAAATCGGCGCAGCGCTGCACGATCTTCTTGGCGACGGCGAAACGCACGTCCGGGTCCATCGAAATGCCGGTCTCGTCATTAGAGATGGCAACGACCGGCACATTGTACTTCTTGATCAGCGGCAGGATGGCTTCGAGCTTTTCCTCCTCGCCGGTGACGGAGTTGACCAGCGGGCGGCCCTTGGCGACCTTGAGCGCCGCCTCGATCGCGGCGGTGACGGAGGAGTCGATCGACAGCGGCAGGTCGACGAGGCCCTGGACGATCTCCAGCGTCTGCACCAGCAGCGCCGGCTCGGTCGCGTTGGGATCGACCGCGGTCACGCCTGCGTTGACGTCGAGCATGGTGGCGCCACAAGCCGCCTGTTCCAGCGCGTCCTTGATGACGGTCTCGAAGTTGCCGGCGATCATCTCGGCGGCGAGCTTCTTGCGGCCGGTCGGGTTGATGCGCTCGCCGATCACGCAGAAGGGCTGGTCGAAGCCGATGATGATTTCTCGTGTCGCCGAGGCGACGATGGTCCGGGTCATGAAATCTCTCCGTCGTGATATAAAGAGTTCTTTATATCGTTATCTCTTCTTGATCAAGCGAATGGTCGCTCTCCGCACGGATCAATGCGCGGTCTTCACCATGTCCACCTGGGTTTCGGTAATCTCGTCGTGCAGGATGTGGTCGAGCCGGTCGGCGACCATCTGGTCGTCACGGCGAATCTCGCGCTTCCAGGGCTGGCGACCCTTGAGCACGCCCGATTCATCGACGATCTCGGCGACGTACTCCTCCTGGCGGTAGGCCATCACATGGATGCCCGAGACGCCGGGGATTTCCTTCACCTCGTTGATGATGTCGGTGCAGAGCTGCTTGCCTTCCTTCTTCTGGTCCTGGGCGCCCTCCAGCCGCTTGATGATGGCATCCGGGATATGGATGCCCGGCACGTTGGAGCGGATCCACTTGGCGGTCTTGGCCGAGGCGAGCGGGCCGACGCCGCACAGGATGAAGACTTTTTCTGTATGCCCCAAGTCCCGCGCCTTCTGCATGAACGTCCTGAACATCGGCACGTCGAAGCAATACTGCGTCTGCACGAATTGCGCGCCGGCGGCGATCTTCTTGCCGAGATGGATCGGGCGGAAATCGAAGGGCGGCGCGAACGGATTGACGGCGGCACCCAGGAACAGCTGCGGCGGCGTGGTGAGCTTGCGGCCGGACAGGAACTTGCCGTTGTCGCGCATGATGCGGCAGGTCTCGAGCAGCGACATGGAATCGAGGTCGAACACCGGCTTGGCGCCGGGCTGGTCGCCGGCCTGGACGCCATCGCCGGTCAGGCACAGCATATTAGCCACGCCCATCGCGGCACCGCCGAGCACGTCGCCCTGGATGGCGATGCGGTTCTTGTCGCGGCAGGCGATCTGCATGATCGGTGCATAGCCCATGCGGGTCAGCAGCGCGCAGATGCCGACCGAGGACATGTGGCAGTTGGCGCCGGACGCATCGACCGCGTTGATGGCGTCGACCCAGCCGTCGAAGATCTTCGCCCTGTTATAGACGTCTTCCGGGTCTGCGCTGTCGGGCGGATTGAGCTCGGTGGTCACCGCGAATTCGCCGCGCCGCAGCACGCGCTCGAGCCGGCCACGCGAGGTGTGGCCGGGCAGGGGGTCGAGCGGCAGGTGAATGCCGGCCGGGTTTTCGTCACGCTGGCGGCCGATCATGCGGCGGCTCCGGTCTTGGCATCTGCGGTTTTGGCATCGGCCGCGGCCTGACGGGCTGCCGCCGCCTGGGCGGTGACGCGCAGCCAGGCCGAGGTTTCGCGCAGCGACTGGTCGACCGGCTTCTGGACGGTCAGGATCTTGTCGGAATTGACCATGTTCTGCGAGCCTTCCCAGGCCTTGACCCAGACGCAGGGCATATCAGGCTCGACCTCGCAATTGCCGTTGGCGCGCACGCCGCCGCAGGGGCCGTTGCGCAACTGCTTGGGGCAGTTCATCGGGCACGACATGCCGGTCGAGGACAATATGCATTGGCCGCACATGCGGCAGTCGAACATGAAGCCTTTTACGCGCTTCTCGACGAACTTGATCGGGGCCTCGACGCGGCCGTAGCCGATGCCTTTCCACAAGGGATGCAGCAGCAGGAACATGTCGGCGAACCTGGAGTAGAACCATTCGAGCAATCGCGAGTGCCGCACAGACCACAATCTAACGGCGAACGAGCGCTGCACGCGCCGCTGCGGCGACACGTCGGCCGGCTTGTAGTCGGATTTCGGCGCTGCCTTCTTGTTGAGCGTGGCTTGGGTAACCGCCGCCCCTTCCTTGTTGACGGGAGTCGTCTCAGACATTTTCTTTGCCGCCCGCTTTCACCAGAGCGACCAGCCGCTCACGGTCATACTTCGCGTCGATATCGTTGAATGCCTTTTCGACCTCGGCTTCGAGGTCGTCGCCGACCGGGATCGGATCGGCCTTGCGCCATTCGGCCAGATAGTCGTCCGTGCCGCCGGCGCCGGTGCGCATGGCGCACATGTCGATCGCCTCGGTGAAGCGCAAAGGCAGCTCACGCTTGGCATTCTGCCGGCCTTTCTTGACGATGACCTGGGCAGGGATGTCGCGCCAGTAGACGACGATCAGATCGGCCATGAATTCTCACTCCCGTAGAGCGCCGTGCCTCCACTTGGATGCACAAAGGACGCTCTACCACTTCAAGTTTGCAGCATCATGCTTTCCGAAGATCGGGTCCGATTTCGGGACGATGCAGCAACTGCGAGCATTGCCGCATGCGCAATGGGGCCGCTTGTTATGGGACGACGCGCGCGCATTCAAAAGCGACGCATTTCAATGTCGTAAAATGAAAGGTGCGTTTATTCGTTTCCGGCACGGGCGACGGCAGGCCCAGCGCGACGGAAAGGCCGGCGTGCGGCAAGTGGCTCGGGGTGAGGAATCCGCTACCAGATGCCGGTTCTGATGCCTGTCCAGACGTAGAACCAGATCGTCGGATGGTACCATTGCCGGGACGGCAGGCCGGGGTCGAAGGTGGCGAGCTTTCCGGCCAGCACGTCGCTGACGGCCTCGACGCAGATGTCGAGCGAGAATGCGGTCTGCCGGAGCGCATAGCTGGAAATGGTGTCGCCCCGCTTGGGCTGGCCGCGCACCTGTTTCAGCACCGCACCGGTGTCGACGCCGGCATCGACCAGATGCACGGTGGTGCCGAAATTCTGGCGATCGCCCGATGTCAGGGCCCAGTAGCCGCCATTCATGCCGCGGTATTTCGGCGTGATGCCGGCGTGATAGTTGAGCACCGGGCAAGGCATCCTGGCCAACATGTCCTTCGACAACAGCCGGCAGCCGTTGAGCAGGACGACGCCAGGCTGGAGCTTCTGGATCGCCTCGAGGCACTCCGGACCGTTGGCCGAGGCAACATGGATGATCTCCTGGTCCCGCCTGGGCTCGGTCTCGAATTTCTCCTCGGCGATCAACCGTGCGGTATGGCTGACGAGGAACCGTTTACCCAGCCTGCTCAGCACCATCGTGCCAAGCTGGCCGATGGCGGAGATCCAGCCTTGGCGACGAGCCCGGCCAATTAGCAATTGCTTTTTGGATTCAGGGGTTTCGAGGACGACGCTTACAGGACCGACGCGGTCCGCGATCGCGTTGATCATGGCCCAGACATGCTGGCCTCCTCCGGTGACGACCACGATCGGACGCGGACTGGACTGCGATGCTGCCATGGATCTTGCCACCCTCCAAGCGACCCGTTCTCGACAATGGGCCGGATGCTAGGCGGGGCGGGTTAATTGTTGGTGTGCTCAAAGCCCGCCAGGCAAGACATGAAAGGACCTGATCAGCGCTTGAATTCGAGGATGTCGAGCTTCGATTCATAGTAGGGGGCTGGAAATTCGATGCGCCATTCGCTGGCGCCGGTGCGGAAGGCATAGCCGACCTGGTCGCTCTGCGGACCGCTGCCGTAAGGCTTTGCCGGATCCTCGTTGACGGTGAAGGAGCCGAGATAGATGGCACGCTTTTCGCCGTCGTCGAAGAAGCGGCCCTTGGTGCGCTGCGAACCGCTCACCTTTTCCAGCCGCCAGCCGGAGCCGTCATCGGTCACCTTGCACTTGAACCAGCCATAGATGACGAGCGCCGACGTTCCGCCCGCCTTGATGGTGCGGCACTGCCAGTTGCCGGTCAGGTCCTTGTCGGAAAAGGACACCAGGGGCTTCGCAACCAAGGCGTCGAGCTGCTTGACCTCGGCCGGGTTGCCGGCCTTCGCCTCGGCAAGTGCCGCCTTGCGCGTCTCGCCATATTTGTCGAGGCGGGCCTTGTCGGCAGGTGTGATCAACTTCTGCACCTCGCCGTCGGCAAGGGCGGGCAGGGTGCAGCAGAGCAGGCCGATGGCGGCGAAAAGGGGACGAAGCATCATCTGGAACTCCCTGGATAAAATGGCAATCGATAAAAATGGCAGTTAATGTCTGGAGCGGTGCTGCTGCCGGCCGATGGCTGACTTTACCGGGTCGCTCGCACCTGTCATCCGTGCTTAACAGCGTCATCGTCAAAAATCATGGTGCGCGCATGCGAATCTTGCTCACGGGGTCATCGGGCTGGCTTGGCAGCGCGCTGGCGCCGCGGCTGCGGGGCCTTGGTCACGAGGTGATAGGTCTTGACCCGGTTCCATCTGTTGAAACGCAGATGATCGGCTCGATCGCCGACCGTGATCTTGTCCTGCGCACGGTCGGTGACAATCGTATCGAAGCCATCATCCACAGCGGCGCGCTGCACAAGCCCAACATAGAAAGCCGCGCCAACAGCGATTTCGTGACGACCAATGTGCAGGGCACGCTGAACCTGCTCGACGCGGCGGTGGCGGCCGGAGTGGAGCGTTTCGTCTTCACCTCGACGACCTCGCTGATGATCTCGCAGGCGATACGCGACGGGTTCAAGGGCGGCGCGCGCAAGGCCGCCTGGCTCAAGGAAGAGATGTCGCCCGAGCCGCGCAACATCTATGGCGTCACCAAGCTTTCGGCCGAACACCTCTGCCGCCTCTATCACCTTCAGCACGGCCTGCCGGTGGTCGTGCTGCGCACGGCCCGCTTCTTTCCCGAAGCCGACGACATGGCGCATGCCATCGAACAGTCTGATGCCAACACCAAGGCGAATGAATTGCTGTTCCGGCGGCTGACCGTCGAAGACGCGGCCGAGGCTCATGTCGCTGCCTTGGAGAAGGCGCCGCAGCTTGGCTTCGATATATTCATCGTCTCGGCGCCGACCCCGTTTCAGCCCGGCGACTGCGACGCGCTGATCAGGGATGCGCCATCGGTCGTCGCGCGCTATTTCCCCGATTTTCCGGCGCTTTACGCGCGAAAGGGCTGGACGATGTTTTCCTCCATCGACCGGGTCTACGATGCGTCGCGGGCGCGGGACAGGCTGGGTTTCGTCTGTAAGACAAGCTTCGCCGATGTGCTGGCGGCGCTGAGGGTGGAAGAGAGTCCGGCTTAGATTAGCGCTGGCGCGGGGCGGCGCCAGCCGCGGCTTGTGCCATTCCGGCCGTCAGGTCGCCATAGCCCGTCGCGCGCCGCTCATAGGCGAGGCCGAGCAGGGCGGCGGCCTTTTCCGCAACCTTGTCGAGCTCCGGATCGTCGGTCTGGGCGAGATAGATCAGCTTCTCGTAATTGCCGAAATAGTCCTTGATCAGCTCCGGGTGCTTGTCGAGGCCGAGCGGCTTCATGAAGAAGGCGTCGAACTGGCGACACAGGAAATCCGTCATGTAGAAGGACATCATGTCGTCGTCGGCGACCTTCGCATAGGCGTCCATGCCTTGGTAGAAGGCGAAGCAATGCGGGCCGTCCATGCGCTCGACGCCGTGCTTCTCGCAGATCCGGTCGAGCAGGCCTCCAGTGCCGCAATCGGCATAGCCGACGAAGATGTGCTTGTGGCCCTCCGCCTTGGCCTTCTCGATCGCCTTGTCCATGGCGGGCGCGATGCGGTCGGGATAGAAATGAAACTCCGCCGGCAGACAGGTCAATTCGAGGTGATCGAGCCCGAGCTGTTCCTTGACGGCCAACACCTCGCGCGCAATCATCCCACAGGCGATGACGAGCAGCCTGTCTTCTTGATTCGGTTTCGTTTTCAGTGTTTTGGCCATGGAACCAGCCGAGCTGGCCTTCGTTGCTGCGGGGTTAAATTTATCTATTGAGGGAGACACCGTCCATGAAACTACTACGCATCGCGCCAATCGCCATTCTTGCCTGTGCGCTGGCCCTCACGGCTTGCGCGAACACTGTCCGCGGCGTCGGCAAGGACGTCAAGTCGACGGCCAGGGCGGTTAAGGACACCGTCAACTGATCGGCAGCCCCGCCCGTCATTTGGGAACAAAAAAGCCGCGCTGCAAGGCGCGGCTCTTTCCATCGGCCATGCCGGCCACTGTTCATGCCGGATTGGCCAATCAGGACGCAGCGCGCACATTGTGCTTGCGCTTCATGTAGTCCTTGGCGGTCTCGACCGCCACGGCGGCATCGCGGCAATAGGCGTCGGCACCGACGGCCTTGCCGAATTCCTCGTTGAGCGGCGCGCCGCCAACCAGCACGACATAGTCGTCGCGGATGCCCTTTTCCTTCATCGTGTCGATGACGACCTTCATGTAGGGCATAGTCGTGGTCAGCAATGCCGACATGCCGATGATATCGGGCTGGTGCTGCTCGATGGCATCGAGATATTTCTCGACCGCATTGTTGATGCCGAGATCGATGACGTCGAAGCCGGCGCCCTCCATCATCATGCCGACCAGGTTCTTGCCGATGTCGTGGATGTCGCCCTTGACGGTGCCGATCACCATCTTGCCCTGCTTGGGCGCGCCGGTGGCGGCCAGCAGCGGACGCAGGATGAACATGCCGGCCTTCATGGCGTTGGCCGACAACAGCACTTCGGGAACGAACAGGATGCCGTCGCGAAAATCCTCGCCGACGATGCGCATGCCTTCGACCAGCGCCTCGGTCAGCACCTTGTAGGGCACCCAGCCGCGCTCGAGCAGGATCCGCGTGCCTTCCTCGATCTCTTCCTTCAGCCCGTCATAGAGATCGTCGTGCATCTGCTGCACCAACTCATCGTCGGAAAGCTCGGAAAGGATGATCTCGTCGTCGGCCATTTGATCCAACTCCTCACGGCATCGCGACCGCGTCGCAAGGCACAATAGATTTGCGTCCATACCTAACCCGCTAGGGGCGGGTATCCATAGCTGATTTGCGACTTCCCGCAAAAGGAAAGCGACTGGAAAATCTATTGGTTTTCTTGTCGATTTTGCGACAGGCGTTGGCGCGGACGGGCCGTTTCGAATAGGGTGCATGGCTACGATCCGGCGAAAGCCGCGCCATGCGGCCGCAACGGCTACGGACCGGTCCATATCGAGGCCCGGCCATATTCAGGGAAGAGCGATCATGAGCGAACACGCGGCAGTCGACCAGGAAGCGTCAAACGCGCGGCGTGGGCGAGGCGCCAGCGGTGGAGCGGCGGCCAGGCGTGCGGCGCGCTCCGGCGGCGGCCCCGGCACGCAGCTCACCTACATCAAGCGCAAGATCAACGTCTATGAGGTGCTCAACGAAGAGGGCCTGGCGCTGATCGAGAAGAACACCGACACGGTGCTGGAAGAGATCGGCATCATCTTCCGCGACGACGCCGAAGCGCTGCAGCTATGGAAAGAGGCCGGCGCCGATGTCAAGGGCGAGCGCGTGCATTTCCCGAAAGGTCTCTGCCGTTCGCTGCTGAAGACCGCGCCGTCCGTCTACACCCAGCATGCCCGCAATTCCGAACGCTCGGTGCAGATCGGCGGCAATGCCACCGTGTTCGCGCCGGTCTACGGCCCGCCCTTCGTGCGCGATCTCGATGGCGTCAGGCGCTATGCCACGATCGAGGATTTCCGGAATTTCGTGAAGCTCGCCTATATGGCGCCGTCGATCCACCATTCGGGCGGCACGGTGTGCGAGCCTGTCGACGTGCCGGTCAACAAGCGCCACCTCGACATGATCTACAGCCACATCAAATATTCCGACAAGCCGTTCATGGGCTCGGTGACCGCGCCGGAGCGCGCCGAGGATACGGTGGCCATGGCCAAGCTCGTGTTCGGCGACGATTTCGTCGAGAACAACACGGTTCTGACCAGCCTGATCAACGCCAACTCGCCGATGGTGTTCGACGAGACCATGCTGGGCGCGCTCAAGGTCTATTCGCGCCACAACCAGGCCTGCATCGTGACGCCGTTCATCCTGGCCGGCGCGATGAGCCCGGTGACGGTTGCCGGCACGCTGACGCAGGTCCTGGCAGAGGTGCTCGCCGGCGCATCGTTCACGCAGCTGATCCGGCCGGGCGCGCCGGTGCTGTTCGGCACATTCGCCTCGTCGATCTCCATGCAGTCGGGCGCGCCGACCTTCGGTACGCCGGAGCCATCGCTGGTCTCCTACGGCGCGGCACAGCTCGCACGCCGCCTCGGCCTGCCGTTCCGCACCGGCGGTTCGCTCTGCGCCTCGAAAATCCCCGACGCGCAGGCGGCCTATGAGAGCGCCAACACGCTGAACTCCACCATCCTGGCCGGCACCAATTTCGTGCTGCATTCGGCCGGCTGGCTCGAAGGCGGGCTGGCGTCCTGCTACGAGAAGTTCATGATGGACATCGACCAGCTCGGCATGACGCAGAAATTCTCCGAGGGCGTCGACCTGTCGGAGAACGGCCAGGCGATGGACGCCATCCGCCAGGTCGGGCCGGGCAGCCACTATCTCGGCTGCGACCACACGCAGGCGAATTTCCAGACCGCCTTCTACCGCTCCAACATCGCCGACAACAATTCCTATGAGCAGTGGCTGGCCGAGGGGGAGAAGACCGCGCCGCAGCGCGCCAACGAACTCGCGCGCCGCTGGCTGGAAAGCTACGAGGCGCCGCATCTCGATCCGAGCATCGACGAGGCGCTGAAAGACTTCATCGCCAAGAAGAAGGGGTCGATGCCCGACGCCTTCACGTGAAAGGAGCCCGAGTCAGGCGGGGCTAAAGTCGCCAACATCATCCACAAGGAAGTCTGGCGGAGCGCGTTCTCCGATCCGGTCAAGAAGGGATGACCTTGTGCGCGGCATGATCGAGAAGATCACGGCCGCGCTTGGCGCCAATGGCCTCATCCTGCGTGGTGGCTTTGCCTTTGCGAAAAGCGACGAGGCACCTGATGGCGTCTCGGGCGCGCCGGCAAAGTCCGTACTGCTGGTGGGGCAGGCGGGTTCGGCCCCCTGGCCGCATTTCCTGCGCTGGCGCAAGCAGCAGCCACAGCAAATCGCCAATCCGCTCGACACCTGGTCGGGCCAGGTCATCGGCGCGGTGGCGGAGGCATTCGGCGCGCGCGCGGTTTCGCCCTCGGACAAGCCTTATTTGCCATTCCAGCAATGGGCAATGCGGGCGGAGGGGCTAAAGCCGTCGCCGCTCGGCATCCTCATGCACCCGCAATACGGGCTTTGGCATGCCTATCGCGGCGCGCTGCTGTTCGAGGACGAGATCGCGCTTCCGGAGCATAATGAGGCGATCCATCTTTGCGATAGCTGTCTCGAGAAACCATGCCTGAAATCCTGTCCGGTCGATGCTTATTCCGCTGAAGGGTTCGCCTACCAGGCCTGTCTGGCGCATGTACGGGGCGCGAATGGCGGGCCGTGCCGCGGCGGCGGCTGCCTGGACCGCAATGCCTGTCCCTATGGCACGTCCTATCGCTATCCTCCCGAAGTCCAGGCCTTCCACATGGCTGCGTTTGCACGCCTGTAGATCCAGGCGGCATGCCGCACGAAATCTTGAATGCGGCGGCTTCGTTGCGCCTTGCCCATCCGCCCGGCGCCGATATGTATCGCTCGACACTCAGCGGAGCAGGCGATGACGAAACAGGACCTTCAGATCAAAACCGGGGATGGCAGTGCCAAGGCAGGGCTGTTCCGCCCGGCGGACGCTTCTCGGGCCAAGGCCGGCGTCGTGCTCTATATGGATGCGTTCGGGCCACGGCTGACGCTCGACGGCATGGCCGAGCGGCTGGCGAACGAAGGTTATGCGGTGCTGGTACCCGACCTGTTCTATCGCAATGCGCCCTACGGGCCCTTCGATGCCAAGACCGCTTTTGCCGTGGAGCATACCAAGACCGCGCTGACGGCGCTGATCAGCGGCACGACGCAGGAGATGACGATCCGCGACAGCGGCGCCTTCCTTGATGCGCTCGCCATGGAGGGCGTCACCGGGCCGGTCGGGACAATCGGCTACTGCATGGGCGGCGCGCGAGCGCTGAACGCGGCCGCGAGCTACCCCGATCGCATCGCCGTGGCAGCGAGCTTCCATGGCGGCAATCTGGCCAGCGACGCCGCCGACAGCCCGCATCGCAAGGCGGCCTCGATCAAGGCTCGTGTCTATGTCGGCACGGCCGGTATCGACAGGAGTTTCCCGCCGGAACAGTCGGGGCGGCTGGAGGAGGCGCTCAGAGCAGCGGAAGTCGACCACACGATCGAGAACTATGTCGGCATGGCGCATGGCTGGTGCGTGCCGGACCACAGCGTCTTTGATGCTGCCGGCGCGGAGCGGCATTGGAAACGGCTGATTACCCTGCTTGCGGAAACGCTGGGCTAGGACCGCGGCCAAAAAATCTTTGCATCACCCCAAGGATCAGCCATTAGCCTTCGTCCTACAGGCAAATGATGGCGATGATGCTGGATGAGAGCGAAGCCTCCGACGCCGAACTGATCGGGCGGGCGAAGGGCGGAGACAGGGGGGCTTTCGGCACATTGCTGGAGCGTCACTACGACTTCGTCTATCGTGCCGCCTATCGCTGGTGCGGCAAGAAGGCGGATGCCGAAGACATCGCCCAGGAAGTCTGCGTGCGGCTCGGCAAGGCGATCCGCGACTATCGCGGCGGCGGCGCCTTCACGACATGGCTCTATTCCGTGACGATGAATGCCGCGCGAGACATGATGCGCAAGACCGCGCGCGAGACGGTCAAGACCGAGGCCTACGGCGTTCATGCGCTGATTTCCGGCGAGGCCTTGGCCGAGAGCGAGGATCCCGCCGAGGCCCTGTGGGCAGCGGTGCGGCAGTTGCCGGACAAGCAGCGCGACGCGGTGCTGCTGGTCTATGGCGAGGGATTGAACCACGCGGCCGCCGCGGAGGCGATGGCGATCTCGGAGACGACGGTTTCCTGGCACATCCATGAAGCGAAGAAACGGCTGAAGACGCTGATGCGTTCGGCCGGGGAAGTGTGACCATGGTCGACGACAACGAACTCAAGAGACTGCGCGATGCAGCAGTACCGGCGCCGGGCGAGAACGCGAAGGCGCGTGCCTTCGAAGCCGCCATGCGGGCCTATGATCAGGAAAATATTTCCGCCGTCACCCAAGGATCGGTCGGCGGTCTTCGTCTCACAGAGCGAGCACAAAAGCTCTGGAGCGAGATCATGCAAAAGAAACTCATTGCCACGCCGGCCCTTGCCGGACTCGTCGCCCTGCCGATCGCCGGATACGCCACCTTCCATCTCCTAAGGGAACAACCGCCTGAATTCGGCAGCGACGAGAAGATCACCGAGACGCTGGCCGACAAGCCGGCGACCGTGAAGCCGTTGGCCAAGCAGGCGCCGGGAGATCAGGCGGTCAACGGGCCGCTCGCAACGAGCTTGCCGGAGAAAGACAAGAAGGCGGACGCGGATGTGGAAAGCCGCGATGCGACGGATGCCCTTGTGGCACCGGCCTCGCCGCCGAAATCCGAACCCACTGTTGCTGGAGGTTTGGCGCAGCAGAATGCGCAGGGACAGGTTGCGCCGGCTGAACCGGCACCGGCGCGGAGCGGCGGCCAGCGAGTAATCATGTCCTTGACGCCACCTCCACAGGCGGATGGCACCACATCGCGGGTCGCACGCATGCCTGCCGCCGAGTCCAAGCTGATGGCGCCGCAACAGCCTGCCACCGCACCGGCCGACCAGATCGCGCCCCAGGAAGAAAACCGCGACCGCGTCCAGGATTTCAAGACCAATCCGGTGCATGCGGCACTGGAGGATCCGGTTTCGACCTTCTCGATCGATGTCGACACCGCATCCTATTCCTTCGTGCGCCGTTCGCTGAAGGAAGGCTTCGTGCCGCAGGCCGACACGGTGCGCGTCGAGGAGATGATCAACTACTTCCCTTATGACTGGAAGGGGCCGGACTCGGCGTCGACGCCGTTCAACTCGACCGTCAGTGTCATGCCGACGCCGTGGAACACGCACACCAAGCTGATGCACGTCGCCATCAAGGGTTTTGACGTCAAGCCGACCGAACAGCCGAAGGCCAATTTGGTGTTCCTGATCGACGTCTCGGGCTCGATGGACGAACCGGACAAGCTGCCGCTGCTCAAGTCGGCGTTCCGGCTGTTGGTCAGCAAGCTGAAGGCTGACGACACCATCTCGATCGTCACCTATGCGGGCGATGCCGGCACCGTGCTGATGCCGACGAAAATTGCCGAGAAGGATAAGATCCTCAATGCCATCGACAATTTGCAACCGGGCGGCTCGACCGCAGGCGAGGCCGGCATCAAGGAAGCCTACAAGCTTGCCCAGCAGTCCTTCATCAAGGACGGCGTCAACCGCGTGATGCTTGCCACCGACGGCGACTTCAATGTCGGCCAGACCGATGATGACGACCTGAAGCGGTTGGTCGAGCAGGAGCGCAAGACCGGGGTTTTTCTGTCGGTGTTCGGTTTTGGCCGCGGCAATCTGAACGACGAGATGATGCAGACCATCGCTCAGAACGGCAACGGCACGGCCGCCTACATCGATACGCTGGCCGAGGCCGAGAAGGTGCTGGTCGAGGATGCCTCCTCGACGCTGTTCACCATCGCCAAGGACGTGAAAATCCAGGTCGAGTTCAATCCAGACAAGGTCTCGGAATACCGGCTGATCGGCTACGAGACCCGGGCGCTGAACCGCGAGGATTTCAACAATGACCGCGTCGATGCCGGTGATATCGGGTCGGGCCACTCGGTCACCGCGATCTACGAGATCACGCCCAAGGGCAGCGGCGGCGAGCAGATCGATCCGCTGCGCTACGGCCAGGCGGGGGTGAACAATGGCGGCGTCGCCAATGCGGACGAATATGCCTTCGTCAAGATCCGCTACAAGCTGCCGAACGAAGACGTCTCGAAGCTGATCACCACGCCGGTGACGTCCGCCAACGAGGTCGCGTCCTTCGACCAGGCCAGCACCGATCAGCGTTTTTCCGTCGCCGTCGCGGCCTTTGGCCAAAAACTGCGCGACGAGGATGCGACCGCGAAGTTCGGTTACGACAAGATCATGGAGATTGCCACCGCCGCCCGAGGAGCCGACCCGTTTGGGTACAGGTCCGAGTTCCTTTCGCTTGTGCGCCTTGCCTCGGCGCTGGGCGGTAACCGGTAGTGGCAATACAGCCGGTTCCTCTCAGACGGGGGTCGTTCTGATACGGGGGAACCGGCTACGGGCGGGTGAGGCAGGCCGGCGAGGGTTCATTCCCTTGCCGGCCTTTTTTTGAATTTTCCCGGATCGTTAAATTGCACTCGATTTCCGGTACCGGATCGCAACTCCCCTCACGTTACATCGGCCATGTCTACGGGGCTTGAGGGAGCCGGAATTGCAGATCAGGACTATCGCCAACTCGACACCGCCGGCACGGGATGCTTCGGCGGTTTCATCAGCCCCATCATCCGAATCCAGACGCATCAGCGATGATGTCGCGCAGGCGCGCAACACCGCCATGTCGGCGCTGACCAACGACCGCTTCCGCGTCATGCTGGAGCAGATCACCGACCCGGCTGCATCCGGCGCGCTGATGACGATGCACGGCGACAATGTGGTTGATTTCAAGTCGGCGCAGTCGAGCTACGCCGACAACAGCGAATAATCGAACCCGACAAAGTCAGGCGCGACTGCGGCGACGCTCGCGGCGGGCTTCGCTGGTCTCGGCGGTGTTTTCCGTCGCCACCTTGTTGCGCATCGGGCCGATGCGCTCGACAATTTTCTCAACTGTCGGACGATCCGCCTTGGTATGCGCATCGAGCGCCTTGCGCATCGCGGCAAGGTGCTGGAACGAGGTGCCGCAGCAGCCGCCAACGATTTTCGCGCCGGCATCGACGGCGAGACGCACATAGTCGGCCATCAGCTCCGGGGTGCCGGAATAGTGGATCTCGGCGCCACGAAATTCGGGGATGCCGCAATTGCCCTTGACGATCACCGTCGCCTCCGGCTTCGCGTCGGTCATGTCGAGCAGCGAGGCGAGGATATCGGAAGCGCCGACGCCGCAATTGGCGCCAACGCCGAGCGGCGATTGCGACAGGCCGTCGGTGACGCCGTGGATGTCTTTCGGCAGCAGGCCCATCATGGTGCGGCCGGCGGTGTCGAACGAGCCGGTGTAGGTATAGGGCAGTCCGACGCGGATCGCCGCTTCGGCGGCGGCGCGGATCTCGTCCGGGGCCGACATCGTTTCGATCCAGGCGACTTCGGCGCCGCCTTCCTTGAGACCCTCGATCTGCTCGGCGAAGGCGTTGACCGCCTCGTCATAGGTCATGGCGCCAAGCGGCATCAGCAATTCGCCGGTCGGGCCGACGGAGCCGGCGACGATCACCTTGCGGCCGGCCTTGTCGGCGACAGCACGGGCGATCTCGGCGGCGCGCTTGTTCAGCGCATGCACACGGTCCTGCGCATGATGCAGTTTCAGCCGGTGGCGGGTGCCGCCGAAGGAGTTGGTCAGGATGATGTCGGCGCCGGCATCGACGAAGTTCTGGTGCAGGCTGGTGATGGTGTCGGGCGCCGTCTCGTTCAGCAGTTCGGGCGCCTCGCCGGCTTCCAGACCCATGGCGAACAAATTGGTGCCGGTGGCGCCATCGGCCAGCAGCACGCCTTTTTCAGCCAGCAGCGCATCGATCGGGTTGGTCGTCGTCATCGGATTGGCTTTCGTGTTTCGAATTCGAATAAGGATATAAAGAAGTCTTTATGTCTAGTCAATGAAATAGCAGTGAGATTGCCGGGGGCGATAGCCTGCCCGCGGCGCCACGATGATCAGAGAGTGCCCGACGGGAACGCCATGCCGGCCAGATTGCGCGCGAAGGCGGCCGCTTCATGCGGGTTGATGTCGGCGGCACGGATCAGATTGTCGAAATGCCGGGTCAGCGCCTGGACCGGCTGCGTGGCGTTCAGCACCACATACATGTCGCCGACATAGATGGCCGCGCGATAGGGGCCGAAGATGGTGAGCGGGATCGAATAGCGCATGCGGCCGTCATAGAGAAACAGGCGGAAGGTCGGGTAGAGATCGTCAAGCAGCGTCGCCATATGGGCGAGCTGCTGCCGGCGGTCGGCCTCCGGAAAGCGGTCCCAGACGCCGAGGCCGCGCGCGAAGATTTCCAGCGTGTGGCGCGGCATGCAGACTTCCATGTCGGTTTCCGGGCGCCGGTTGTATTCGATGCGGTATTGCGTCTCGCTGGCCTGTGCCAGACGGCTCCTGTTGGTGATATTGGCCTCGTAGTCGACCAGCGCACGCGTGCGCAGAAGGTCGGGGATGCCGGCCGGCACGTAGCGGATCTTGGTGCCCGCGGCCTCGGCGAACCACTTGGCGAGCAGCGTGCGGTCGAAACCGTCGGGTGCCTCCTCGATCTCCAGGCTTTCGCGGATTTCACCGGTGACGCCTTCGTCCTGGCTTAAGCCCAGCAGCCAGTCGAGCGACACCTTGAATTCGGCGGCGATGTTGAGCAGCGTCTCGGCCCGCGGCAGGCGCGTCGAGGCGCCCGACATCAGCTGCGACAACGCCGAGCGATCGATGCCGACAGCGTTCGCGAAAGCCGACTGGTTCAGGTCGGAGCGTGTCAGGAGCAGCTTCAGACGCTCCCGAAAGATTGCTGACAGGTCCCGTTTGTCCATCGCTTCGCTCCCCGAATCATGAGGAAAAATTTGCGCCGAAGTGGCCGAACGGGCGTCTCAGGCGTAAATGAATCCGTAATGCTGTTTACAATGTATAACATGTGCGGTTAAAAATGCGCAATCGCAACATCTTGTACACTTTGTCTCGTTGAGTGGAATCACTTCTCCTGACACTATGCTGTCAGGAACCATTGGGGTTCCGGCGACTGAGGGGCAGTGGTCGATAGCATGACAGGCAAGAGCATCAAGCGACGCAACGCACCGGCCATCGAATGGCCAACCGTGGTCCTCGCTTTCTTCTGTTACGGAACATGGCTCGCCATCGGTGTCCTGCTCTGGCCGTCTTATCCCATCCTGGCGCTCGCCATCCTTGGCTTTATCCTGGCACTACAGTCGTCGATCATGCACGAAGTCCTGCATGGCCATCCGACGCGCAGCGCATCGATCAACGAGGCCTTCGTCTTCCTACCGATCGGTCTGGTCTGGCCGTTCCGCCGCTTCAAGACGCTCCACTTGCGCCACCACGCCGATGAGCGGCTGACCGATCCGCTCGACGATCCGGAAAGCTACTATCAGGCGCTGTGGCATCATGACGACCTGCCGCCGACGATGAAGTTCCTGCTCAAGATCAACAACACGATGGTCGGCCGTTTCTTCCTCGGTCCGTGGCTGTCCTGCATCGGCTTCTTCATCGACGACGCCAAGCGTATGATTGCCGGCGACAAAGCGATCCGCAAAGCTTGGCTGCTGCATGCGGTCGGCCTCGCCATCGTGATGCCCATCGTGCAATTCGGCTTCGGTATTCCGCTGTGGCTCTACATCCTTGCGCCGGTCTGGCTCGGCCAGTCGCTGATCGCGATCCGCACTTTCGCCGAGCATCAATGGTCCGAGCACCCGGAAGGCCGCACGGTCATCATCGAGCGCTCGCCGCTGTCATTCCTGTTCCTCAACAACAATCTGCACTTCGTCCACCACAAGATCCCGACTGTGGCCTGGTACAGACTGCCTCAGCTGTTCCGCGAGCGTCGTGACGAATGGCTGCGGATGAACAATGGCTATGCCTACCCCAACTATTTCGCGCTGATCAAAGCCTATGCCTTCAAGGCCAAGGAGCCGATCGTGCACCCGGTGCTGCGGCGCGCGCCGGAGCCGGGCAGGGCCTTCAAGCCACGTATCCGGGCGCGCAACATCAATGGGCTTGGCACCGCGCCGGTGCCCGCCGAGCCGCCCAAGGAATAATTCCGGGCATCCTGGAAACCCGTGTCGGCCAATTCTGATTGGGCGCCGTGTTTTTGCGATCCTTTCTCGATACACCATGATTGAGTGTCGGCATGAGTGAATTGGTTGCGGCCTTGCCGATGTATGACTGGCCGGAAGTGCGTGGCGAAGTCGACGCGCAGTGGGCAGGATTGCGCGATGTCTTCCGGCAGAGGGGCATCGACGCGCCGTCGACGATCGTTCGTCGCAATGGCGAGTTGCCGGCAGTACCAGGCGGCATCCGCGACGCCGAGGGAAAACTGATCGCGCCGGACCCGGCGACACTGCCACCGGACAAACTGGACTTTCACAAGCTTTGGCTGCACCCGGCGCTGCTGTTCGCGCAAACCTGCTGGGGCCCGATGGAGCTTGGCCTATCCCGCCATGTGCAAGTGGTCGGCCAGCCGAGCTACGACGCCTATGAGGGCGGACAGGGCGAGCTCTATTCAAGCGCGCTGGTGATGCGGACAGGCGAAGGGCCGGAAGTGCGATCGCCGGCGGATGGCAGGGCCATGCTGCCGCTCGATCTGATCCGCGGCAAGCGCTTCACCTTCAACAGTCTCGATTCCATGTCGGGCATCATCGCGCTGACGCGTGATCTGGAAACAGCCGGCGAAAGCCTCGATATCTTTTCCTCGCGCAGTGAAAGCGGCGGCCATCGCGGCTCGATCGTCACTGTGGCCGAGGGCAGGGCGGATATAGCTGCGATCGACTGCGAAAGCTGGGCGCTGGCGCAGCGTTTCGAGCCGGCGGCGCGCAAGGTCGTGATCGTCGGCTGGACGGCACGGCGCAAGGGCCTGCCCTTTATCACCGCCAGGGCAACACCGGAAAAAACGATCAAAGCAATGCGTGAGGCCCTTGTAGGGTTAGCCGAGCAGCCTCGCATCCAACGGGTAGGTTGAGAGCTGCTCGTTCCCGGTCTCTGTGATCAGGATCTGCTCCTCGATCTTGACGCCCTCGCGACCGCCGAGCCTGCCGATATAGCTTTCGACACAGAGCACCATGCCTGGTTCCAGAACGCCATCCGGCGTGTCCGGAGTCCAGTCGCTGGCATGCGGCAAGGTCGGGTATTCGTCGGCAAGGCCGACGCCGTGATAGAGCACGCCATAGCGGGTCGGGAAGCAGTCTCCCGGCGGCACCGCCGAGCGGTCGACAAGGTTTCGGAACGAGATGCCAGGACGCATCAATTCGGTGTTGTGCTGGATCTGATCGGCAGCGATACGGAAGAGGTCGCGCTGTTCGTTCGAAGGTTCTACGTCGCCGCACAGCCAGGTGCGCGACAGGTCGGCGCAGAAGCCGTAGGGCCCGATCAGGTCGGTATCGAAGGCGACGAGGTCGCCCGCCTCGATCTTGCGCGAGGAGCATTCCTGGAACCAGGGATTGGTGCGCGGGCCTGAAGCCAGCAGCCGTGTCTCGATCCATTCGCCGCCGCGCGCAATGTTGCCGCGATGCAGTTCCGCCCACAGTTCGTTCTCGGAGATGCCTGATATCAGCGCCTGTTCCATCTCGCCCATCGCGGCCTCGCAGGCGACTATGGCGCGGCGCATGGCGAGGATTTCGTCAGGCGATTTGATCTGCCGCGCGTTTTCCATCACCGCTTCGCCATTGCCGATCGAAATACCGAGGCGGGCGAGTTCCTCGGTGCCTTCCGGATTGATGTGGTCGACGGCGATGCGGCTGTTGCCGCCGCCATGTTCCCTGACCAGGTCGGCGATGCCGGCGGCCCAGCGTCGGACCTTTTGTTCGGTCAGCTCGCCGCCGTAAAGATAGATCCACGACACCGCCGGCCGCACCTCGTCGACGACGCCGGAATGGTCGGACAGATGCTCGCAGGAAAAATAGTCGAACAGCACCACAGGACCTTCGGTGGCAACGAAACAATGCCGCGTCGGGTTGTGCGCGACCCATAGCTGCATGTTGGTCGAGTCGGTCGCATAGCGGATGTTGACCGGATCGTAGAGCAGGGCGCCGGCATAGCCACGGCGCTTCAACTCGGCGCGGATGCGTTCCAGCCGGTATTGGCGCATCGCCGGCAGGTCTGGCGCGGCAATGCCTGCCGCTGCCCATTCAGCCTCTGCCTGGGCGCCATAGCCCAGCAGATGCTGGTTGAGTGAAGCCGCCTTCTGGCGGGAGCCGTCGCGCAGGGCATCGATCGAGCCCGGCTCGAAGGGCATGATCTTGCGATGGCGGCCGAAGCCGCCTTTTGGCCCCGCGCTGTCCATGGTCGAACCTCAGCTCCGCATCTTCTCGCCGCTCGGGTCGAACGGCGCCTCGACATTGATGCGTGCCGGCCGGCGGTGTCCGAGGATCTCGATCTCGAACAGCCCGGCGCTTTCGTCCTCGGCAAGCGCTGCCGGCACATAACCTTGGGCCATCGACTTCCGGACATAGTGGGCATAGCCGCCCGACGTTACCCAGCCGACCACGCGCCAGTCGCCGTCGACAATGCCGCGCACGGCGGAAGCGCCTTCCGCGGCTTTGGAGCCACGCACTTCCTTGCCCTTGTCGTCGAAGCGCGGCGCGCCGTAGCCATGCGGCTTTTCCACAGTGCCAAAATCCTTGCTGACCTTGGCCCAGATCGGCTCGTCGCCCATCACGTCGGCATCGGCGGCATCGACGATGAAGGAGACACGGCGCAGTTTTGGCCCCTCCGCCTGTTCCTTGGCGGCTGCCTCGCGGCCGATGAAGTCGTTCTTCTCCAGCTTGATGAAGCGGTCCATCGAGCCTTCGAACGGTCCGTAGATCGGCCGCAGCTCGCGGAACCAGGTCGGGAAGTTCTTTTCGAGGCGCATGGAAAGCAGGGCGCGCATGCCGAAATCGACCAGGCCAAATTCCTCGCCGACATCCTTGATCGCCTTGTAGACCAGCCGCTCATAGGCCGGCGCCATCCAGATTTCGTAGCCGAGATCGCCGGTGTAGGTGATGCGGTTGACCATGCAGGGCGCGCCGCCGACCGCCATCTCGCGAAAATCCATGAAGCGGAAGGCTTTGGTCGAGATGTCGACATCGACCAGCTTCTGCAGCAAGTCGCGGGATTTTGGCCCGGCGATCGACAGGCCGACCAGCGTCTGGTCGAAGCGGTGTATCCGCACCGAACCATCTTTCGGCAGGTGCTTCTCGAACCAGCGCATGTGGTATTTCTGCGCGGCCGACGAGCCCCAGATCATGAAGCGGTCGTCTCCCGCCTTGGCGATGGTGTAGTCGCCGATCAGCTTGCCGAATTCGTTGATCATCGGGGTGAGCACGATGCGGCCGGTTTTCGGCATGCGGTTGGTCATCAGCCGGTTGAGGAATTCTTCCGCGCCCGGGCCCGAAACTTCGTATTTGGCGAAATTGGCGATCTCGGTGACGCCGACGCGCTCACGCGTGGCGCGCACTTCCTCGCCGATCGGACCGAAATCGTTGGAGCGGTGGAAGGAAACGATATCCTTGGGCTCCTTGCCTTTCGGCGCGAACCAGAGCGGCGTCTCGAGGCCCCAGGAGTCACCCATGACGGCGTTGTTGGCGAGCATCGTGTCGTAGAGCGGCGTCGTCTGCGCCGGGCGTGCGGCCGGCAGTTCCTCGTTGGGGAAGCGGATGGAGAAGCGGCGAGAATAGTTTTCGCGCACCTTGGCGTTGGTGTAGCGCAGGCCGGCCCACTCGCCGAAGCGGGCGACATCCATGCCCCAGACGTCGAAGCCGGGATCGCCATGGACCATCCAGTTCGACAGAGCGAGACCGACGCCGCCACCCTGGCTGAAGCCGGCCATGACGGCGCAGGCGCACCAGAAATTGGTCAGGCCCTGCACCGGGCCGACCAGCGGGTTGCCGTCGAGCGCGAAGGTGAAGGGGCCGTTGATGATCTGCTTGATGCCGGCCTTTTCGATGCCGGGGAAATGCTTGAAGCCGATCTCCAGCGACGGCGCGATGCGGTCGAGATCTGGCGGCAGCAGTTCATGGCCGAAATCCCACGGCGTGTTGACCGGCGACCACGGCTTGCAGGCCTTTTCATAGGTGCCGAGCAGGATGCCGTTGCGTTCCTGGCGCGTGTAGATCTCGCCCTTGAAGTCGAGCACGCCGATCATTTCGCGGCCGGTCGACTTGTTGAATTCCTCGACCTCGGGCATCGGCTCGGTGAGCAGGTACATGTGCTCCATGGCCAGCACCGGCAGTTCGACGCCGACCATGCGGCCGATCTCGCGCGCCCACAGGCCGCCGCAGTTGACGACATGCTCGGCGTGGACCGTGCCCTGTTCGGTGACGACGTTCCAGGTGCCATCGGGCTGCTGGGTCAGGTCGACGACGCGGTTGCGCAGCACGATCTCGGCGCCGAGCTTCTTGGCCGCCTTGGAATAGGCGATCGTCGTGCCCGAGGGATCGAGATGGCCTTCGACAGGGTCCCACATGGCGCCGACGAAGTTGGTCTCGTCCATCAACGGGAACATCGCCTTGGCTTCGGACGGGGTGATCAGCTCGGTGTCCATGCCGAGATAACGGCCCTTGGCGTGAGCCAGGCGCAGGAAATCCATGCGCTCGGGCGTATCGGCCATCATCACGCCGCCGGTCAGATGCAGCGAGCAGGACTGGCCGGATATTTCCTCGATCTCCTTGTAGAGCTGCACCGTATAGGCCTGCAGCTTGGCGACATTGGGATCGCCGTTCAGCGTGTGGAAGCCGCCCGCCGCGTGCCACGATGAGCCGGAAGTGAGCTCCGAGCGCTCGATCAGCATGATGTCGGTCCAGCCGGCCTTGGCCAGATGGTAGAGAACCGAGCAGCCGACGACGCCGCCGCCGATGACAACCGCTTTTACATGGGATTTCATGAAGATAGGTCCGTTTTTAGAGAGATTGAATCGAGTGAGTGCGGCGTGAAGACAAAGCGTAGGTCGGATACGGCGACGTTTTCCGCCAGCCTGCCATCAAGCGCGGCAAGAATGGTTTCACAGACGGGAGTGCGATATTTCAGGACGTCGCGGCTCCAGACACGCAGGATCGAATAGCCCTGAGCGCGCATGAAATCGTCGCGGCGGCGGTCAGAGGAACTGTCGGCGTGTTGCGAGCCGTCGATCTCGACGACGAGCCATTTTTCGCGGCAAGCGAAGTCTGCGAAGAAAGGGCCGATGGAGAATTGGCGGGTGAACTTGTAGCCGCCAAGCTGGCGGGCTTTTAATTCAAGCCAAAGCAATGCTTCGGCTTGATTATCGCCTTGCCTAAGGTTTCTCGCTCGCTGAGTTGTGCCCGTTTTGCGGCGGCTGCGGGTTTCACGGGCGGCTTCCCCCACTCCGTCGCCGCTTCGCGGCGCCACCTCTCCCCCCTCCGGAGGGAGAGGAAGGGAGCCAGCCGGCCTAAGCTCGCGCCTTTCCTCTCCCCCCTCCGGAGGGAAAGGACGGGAGCCAGCCTGCGCACGCTCGCGCCTTTCCTCTTCCCCGTCGATCGGGGGAGAGGTGGCGAGCGCAGCTCGACGGAGTGGGGGTCGACCGTTCATCAACAACATTGATCAGAAATCGGTCGGCGCGCCGCCCTCGGAGCGGCGCTTTTCGACGAAGGCGTTGAGCTCTTCACGGATCGCCGGGTCCATGTAGGGGTCTTCGTAGGATGCCAGCCGTTCCTTCCAGACCTTGTTGGCCTTTTCCAATGCCGTTGGCGATCCGGCTTCCGCCCAGGTCTCGAAGTTGCGCCAGTCGGAGAGGATAGGCGAATAGAAGGCCGTCTTGTAGCGGTCCTGCGTGTGCTGGGTGCCGAAGAAGTGCCCGCCGGGTCCAACCGACTGGATGGCGTCGAAGCCCAGCGCTTCATCGGACAGGTCAAGCGGGGTCAGGAACTCCGCCACCATCTGCAACAGGTCGATGTCGAGAATGGTCTTCTCGTAGGAGCAGCGCAGGCCGCCTTCGAGCCAGCCGGCGCCGTGCATCATCAGATTGCCGCCGCCCTGGATGGCGCCCCACAGCGAGAACACGCTTTCATAGGCCGCCTGCGCGTCGACCGTGTTGGCCGCGCATGTATTGGAGGTGCGGTAGGGGATGTTGTAGCGGCGGGCAAGCTGGCCGCCAACCAATTGCGCCTTCATGTATTCGGGCGTGCCGAAGGCTGGCGAGCCGGACTTCATGTCGACATTCGAGGTGAAGCCGCCATAGCCGACAGGCGCGCCTTTGCGCACCATCTGGGCAAAGGCGATGCCGGACAGCGCCTCGGCATTCTGCTGCACCAGCGCGCCGGCGATGGTGACGGGCGCCATTGCGCCCGACAGGGTGAAGGGCGTGACGACGACGACCTGGCCCTTGCTCGACATCTGGATGATGCCTTCCATCATAGGCACGTCGAGCTTGAGCGGCGAGTTGGTGTTGATGATGGTAAAGACCGACGGCTCCTCCAGCATCTGCTCATGGCTGATGCCGCGCGCGATGCGGGCGATCTCGATGCCGTCGACATTGCGCTCCTTGCCGAGCGAATAGATGTGAAACACCTTGTCGGTCAGCGTGGCGAGGTCGCGTATGCATTCGAGGTGGCGGACCGACGGGTGGATGTCGGTCGGCTCGACCGGATAGCCGCCGGTGCAGTTCAGAATGTTGTGCATCTGCGCCAGGCGCAGGAAATTGCGGTAGTCAGCCTGATTGCCAGGGCGACGGCCGCGATCGATGTCGGAGCAGTTCGGCGCCGACGCCATCATCGACAGGATCACATTGTTGCCGCCGAAGCGGAGATTGTGCGCGGGATTGCGGGCATGCATGGTGAATTCAGACGGGCAGTGCGACACCAATTCGAGGATCATGTCGCTGTCGAAGCGCACCCGCTCGCTGCCTTCGCGCACGTCGGCGCCATGCGCCTTCATGATGCGGCGGGCCTCGTCATGCAGCACGTCGACGCCGATTTCCCTGAGCACGCGCAAGGAGGCGAGGTGGATAGATTCCAGCTCGTCGTCCGAAACCAGCCTGGTCGGCGCCAGCGGGTTTTTCAGCTGGCGGAAAGGCGGCTGCTCGAACGCGGCCGAGCCTCCGGCGCGCTTCCCGGCGCGGCCGCCACGGCGGGCACGGTCGGGCGCCAAAGCCGGTTCTGCAGATTGTAGGGCGGCGGTCATGATGGTCCTCGTAGGATGCGATAGCGGGCGGCATAATGGACCGGCGGCCCGCCGACCATTGCGGAGGCGGCGACCACTAGGGCGAGGGAAGCGACATGACCGGACGGCAGTCGCGTGGCCGCGACATCGCCTCGATCATCCGACCATTGGCGCAAGCGGAATTCCCTTGCCGGCCCTTTCTTTCCCCCGGCCGAACCAGTAGCTGGTGACGCTTGCCGGCCGGGACGCCAGCCGGCATCGCACGTGGATAATTACATGGTCGCAACCAGCACGAGCGAGGTCGAAGCGGGGACGCAGTGGGCAGCGCTCGCCGGCGTCACCGCAGCGCTTGCCATGTTCGGCGCCGCGCAGGGGCTGAGCTCGCCGCTGTTCACGCTCCTGATGCAGAAGCAGGGCATGTCGCCGGGGTTGATCGGCCTGTCGGCGGCGATGATGCCGCTCGGTTTGATCCTGTCGGCTTCCTTCGTGCCGGCGGCGGTGCGGCTGGTCGGCGCGCGCGACCTCGCGGTCGGCTGTTCGCTGATCGGCGCGTTGTGCTTCCTGGGCGTCGGCTATCTGCAGAACTGGGTAGCCTGGTATGTCATCCGGTTCATCATCGGCGTGGTCATCAATCCGCTGTACATCCTTGGCGAGGTCTGGGCGCTGTCGCTGGCGGCGCCATCGCGGCGAGGCCGGGTCATGGGCGTGTTCAACACGCTGATGGGCGCCGGCTATGCGGCCGGGCCTTTCACCTTGACCCTGGTCGGTACGTCGGGCTGGGCTCCCTTCAGCGTCGGCATCGGCGGCTTCGTGCTTTGCGCGGTCATTCTGCGTCTTGTCTCGTCGAGGCTCACCGGTTTTGAAGATGACGGCCAGCCCGCCGGCAGTTTTTTCAGCTTCGCCCGCCTGGCGCCGGCTCTGCTGCTGGCCGTGCTGGTCTCGGCCGCCGTCCAGCAAAGCACCTATGCGCTGGTCCCGGTCTTCGGCGCCGGCTATGGCCTTCCGGAAGCGGTTCTCGCCGCGCTGGTCATGGCGCTTTCCCTCGGCAACATCCTGCTGCAGATCCCGCTTGGCCTGCTGGCGGAGCGGTTCGGCGGCCGCCCCATGATCCTGGCCTGCGCCATCGCAACCACCGTCTGCGCGGTTCTGCTGCCCCTGCTGATCATGACGCCGCTGGTCTGGGGCGTGCTGCTGGTCATGGGCGCGGTCGGCTACGGCGTCTACACGATGGCGCTGGTCGAACTCGGCAGCCGGTTCAGGGGCACGCTGCTGGTCACCGGCAATGCGGCCTTCGCCTTGCTGTGGGGCGTTGGCGGTGTTGTCGGCCCGCCGGGCGCGGGCCTGCTCATGCAGGGCATCGGCCCGCTCGGCTTGCCGATCGTGATCATCGGCCTCGACGCCTTGCTGGTGATCTTTGCACTCTATCGCTCGTCGGTCCGCCGGAGCGGGCAGACATGATCGCGGCGAGCCCCGGCAACGGCGAGGCAGGGATGCAATGGGCGGCGATTACCGGCGTGATCGCGACCGTCTCGGTGTTCGCCATCGCGCAGGGGTTATCCTATCCTTTGCTAAGCTTCATCCTGCAGCGGCAGGGCGTCTCGCCGGCGATGATCGGACTGTCGGCTGCCATGACGCCGATCGGCTTCATCGTCTCGTCGCCGCCCATTCCGGCGCTGGCACGCCGGTTCGGAGCAGGGCGCACGGCGCTCACCTGTGCAGCACTTTCGGCTGTCGTGCTGGCGCTGATCGGCTGGACGCAGAATGTCTATCTGTGGTTCCCGCTGCGTTTCCTGATCGGCGTCGTGACCAATCCGCTCTATGTCTTAAGCGAAATCTGGGTGATCGCGCTGGCGCCGCCGGCCCGGCGCGGCCGCATCATGGGCATCTATTCGACGATCATTTCGGCGGGCTTCGCGGCGGGTCCACTCTGCCTGCTTGCCGTCGGCACGCTGGGATGGCCGCCATTCCTGGTCGGCATTGGTGCTTTCGTGCTGTGCGGCATCTGCTTGGCGTCCGTGCTGCCGCGCCTGCCGAAAGTCGACGAGGCCGGTCACCAGGTTTCCGTTCTTGGCTTCGTGCCGCTGGCGTGGCTGCTTTTGTTTGCCGTCATCGTGGCTGCCGGTTTCGAACAGGGAGCGCTGGCCTTGCTGCCGGTTTACGGCACGCATTACGGCATCGCCGAAGCCCGGATGTCGGCGCTGCTCACGGTGATGATTGCCGGCAACATCGCCATGCAGGTGCCGCTCGGCCTGCTGGCGGAAAGGCTGACGGCGCGGTTCGTGCGGCTGGTCTGCATAAGCGTTACGGCGCTAGGATGCGCGCTGTTGCCGTTTCTCATCGAGACACCGCTGATCTGGCCGATGATCTTCATCTGGGGCGCGGTTTCGTACGGCATCTACACGATGTCGATCATCGAACTCGGCGAGCGCTTCACCGGTTCGACACTGGTCGCCGGCAATGCCGCCTTTTCTCTGATGTGGGGTGTCGGCGGCATCGCCGTGCCGCCGTTGGCGGGAAGCGTCATGGATGTGCTGGGCGCGGGCGGCCTGCCGCTCACGCTTGGCCTGCTGTGCCTGGCGCTGGCGGTTGCGAGTGTCGCCGGTCGCGAGAAAGCCTGAATCCTTGGCCTCGATGCCGCAGCTATTGAATATCGGACAAGGCATGTCGATGTTGCATGCCAAGACATGCCTATCGGAGATTCCATGACCAAGCCCATCGCCAAGCCAGACTCCAGCACGGACGATCCCTTCCTCTGGCTGGAGGACAGGACCAGCAAACAGTCGCTGGATTGGGTGCACCGTCAGAACGAAGTGACGGTAGGGCAGTTGCAGGGCGATCCGTCCTACCAGGCATCGTTCCAGACCGCGCTCGACCTGATGACGGCCGAGGACAACATGGCCGTGGGTGCGGCAATCGCCGGTTACGTCTATAATTTCTGGCAGGACAGGACCAATGCGCTTGGCCTGTGGCGCCGCACGACCGTCGCTTCCTACAAGACCGAGAAGCCGGAGTGGGAAACGATCATCGACTTCGACCAGCTTGCGGCGAAGGAGGGGATCAAATGGGTGTTCAGTGGCGCCAGCCGGCTCTATCCGGAGTTCAGCCGCTGCCTGCTTTCGATGTCGCCGGATGGTGGCGATGCCAGCGAGATGCGGGAGTTCGACATCGAGACCAAATCGTTCATCGAGGGCGGATTCCGCGCGCCGGCCTCGAAATCGGGTTTTGGCTGGCTGGATAAGGACACGGTCATCGTCTCGGCGGCCTTCGAGGAAGGAGACAAGACCGAGTCCGGCTATCCGCGCGTGGTCAAGCTCTGGAAGCGCGGCACCAAGCTCGAAGACGCGACGCCGATCTTCGAGGCAAAGACCGAGGATCTCGCCGTCGGCGCCGGTGTCGAGTTCGACGGCGAGAAGCGCCATCTGTTTCTGGCGCGGACGCTCAACTTCTTCGCATCGCACAGCTTCCTGCATTTGCCGTCAGGCGAAAACAGGCGCATCCCGCTGCCGGACGACGTCACCGACACCGCGCTTTTCAAGGACCAGATGGTGTTCGGGGTGCGCACCCCTTGGACGGCGCCGGATGGCACGGCCTGCCAGCCGGACGGGCTCTATTCGCTCGATTTCGCGCACTGGATCAAAATCGGCAGCCTTGGCGCCATCGAGACCTTGCTCGCGCCGGCGCATCGCGTATCGATTGCGGGCATTGCCCGCACCCAGGACCGGTTGTTCATCAGCCTGATGGACAATGTGCGCGGCAAGGTTCTCGTCTGCGAACGCAAGGACGGCGCCTGGTCGCTGAAGCCGGTCGCCCTGCCTGAAAACGGCACCGTCGGCATCAGTCACGCTGAGCATTTCGGCTCCAGCGTCTCGTTCTCCTTCACCGATTTCCTGACACCGAGCTCGATCATCTGGTCCGATGACGATGGCGCGACGCTTGAAACCGTGAAGTCGCAGCCAGCACGCTTCGATGCTTCGCCGCTGATTTCGGAACAGTTCGAGGCGCGCTCGAAGGACGGCACGATGATCCCTTATTTTGTCGTCCGGCGGCGCGACCAGAAGGGCCCCGTGCCGACGTTGCTCTATGGCTATGGCGGCTTCGAAGTGCCGTTGCTGCCCGGCTATGCCGGCGTGCGCGGCAGGCTGTGGCTGGAGAAGGGCAACGCCTATGTGCAGGCCTGCATCCGCGGCGGCGGCGAATTCGGCCCGGCCTGGCATCAGGCGGCGCTGAAGGGCAAACGCCAGAATGGTTTTGACGATTTCGCCGCGGTCGCCGAGGACGTCGTCCGCCGCGGCATCGCCACGGCTGCCTCGCTCGGCATCCAGGGCGGCTCGAATGGCGGCTTGCTGACCGGTGTTTCCCTGACGCAGCACCCGGAGCTGTTCGGTGCCGTCATCGTCGAGGTGCCGCTGCTCGACATGCTGCGCTACACGCAATTGCCGCCCGGCGCCTCGTGGATGGCCGAATATGGCGATCCGTCGAAGCCCGAAGACGCCAAATGGCTTTCCGCCTATTCGCCCTACCAGCATGTCGATGCCGACGTCGCCTATCCGCCGGTGCTGTTGACCACCTCGACGGCGGACGACCGGGTCCATCCCGGCCATGCGCGCAAGATGGCGGCCCGGCTGCAGGAGGCCGGCCATGCCAGGACGCTGTTCTTCGAGGAAACCGAGGGCGGGCATGGCGGGCGCGGCGATCGTCGGCCTCAAGCGATGCAGGCGGCGATGAAATATGTGTTCCTGCAGCGGGCACTAAGCGGCAAGGCCTAGCCACCACATTCCGCCGTCATCGGCCAAGCAAAGGGTGGTCGAACCGCCCTTTGCCCTGAATCCTTGTTCTGACGCAATTCCGGACGGAAAACCGTTTCACACTTTTCCTGGAATTGCTCTAAGGTGCCTGCCATGGCTCTCGCTAGGCTATCAGCTCGCGCATTCCGGGTGGCGGTGACACCGTCATCGCGCACGCTGCGCGCCGAGCTTTTGCGGCTATGTGCCCGCATCGGCTATTCGCCGCCTGCCATCCTCTGACGACTTCGCCCCGGCGCCAGCCGGAATGAATCCAGAGGAAAGATCAGACATGACCTATCAGAATTATTCGCTGAAGCAGCTTCAGCAGATCGACGCCGCGCACCATCTGCACCCCTTCACCGACCACAAGGAATTGCGTGGGGCCGGCGCGCGCATCATCACCCATGCCAACGGCCCGTTCATCTACGATTCCGAAGGAACGGAACTGCTGGACGGCATGGCCGGCCTGTGGTGCGTCAACATCGGCTACGGCCGCGACGAACTGGCCGAGGCCGCCTATGCGCAGATGAAGGAGCTGCCCTACTACAATTCCTTCTTCAAATGCTCGACGCCGACGCCGGTGCTGTTGTCCAAAAAACTGGCTGAAATCGCGCCGAAGAACGTCAACCAGGTCTTCTATGGTTCCTCCGGTTCGGAGGCGAACGATACGGCGCTGCGACTTGCCCGTCATTACTGGGTCCTGGAAGGCAAGCCGGAGAAGAACCGCGTCATCTCGCGCAAGATGGCCTATCACGGCTCGACCATAGCCGGCACCTCGCTCGGCGGCATGGATGCCATGCACAAGCAGCTCGGCGGCGCGGTGCCGAACATCGTGCATGTGATGATGCCCTATGCCTACGAGCTGGCGCTGCCGGGCGAAAGCGATCACGATTTCGGCCTGCGCGCGGCCAAGGCCGTGGAGGATGCCATCCTCGAGGTCGGCGCCGACAAGGTCGCTGCTTTCATCGGCGAGCCGGTGATGGGGGCAGGCGGCGTGAAAATACCGCCCATGAGTTACTGGCCGGAAGTGCAGCGCATCTGCCGCAAATACGATGTGCTGCTGATGCTGGACGAGGTCATCACCGGTTACGGCCGCACCGGCGAATGGTTCGCCGCCCAGAACTTCGACATCGAGCCCGACACCATCACCACGGCCAAGGCGCTGACATCGGGCTATCAGCCGCTGTCGGCGCTGCTGGTCGGCGACCGCATCACCTCGACGCTGGTCGAGAAGGGTGGCGAGTTCAATCACGGCTACACCTATTCCGGGCATCCGGTGGCCTGCGCCGTGGCCTTGAAGAACCTGGAGATCATCGAAAGGGAAGGCCTGGTCGAGCGGGTCAGGAACGACACCGGGCCTTATTTCGCCAAGGCCCTGCAGGAACGCATCGCCGGTCATGATCTCGTCGGCGAGGTTCGCTCGATCGGCCTGATGGGCGCGATCGAGATCGTCAAGGACAAGGCGACCAAGGAGCGGTTCCTGCCGTCGGGAAGTGCCGCGGTGACCGTGCGCGACCATGCGATCGCCAACGGCATGATGCTGCGCGCCACCGGCGACACGATGATCCTGTCGCCGCCGCTGATCTGGACCCGCGACACGATCGACATGGCTTGCGAGCGTATCGGCAAGGCGCTGGACCTGGCGCAAGCGGATCTGCGCAAGCGGTGAGATTACTTGCAGGCGTCCCTTGTCCGGACGCCTGCGTTCCCGTCCTGAGCCGGCCTCTTGTTCCCCTCCTGCCGGAGGGCCAAGGGTTCCGGTCATCGGCGCTATCGGCTACAAGCCGTCGAAGCCGTTCGCCGAAGGGAGACTTGATGGCAGGACAACCGCTCAATCAGCCGGCTGAGATTCCGGCCGAGCTCGACCGCTGGAACTGGGGCGCCTTTTTCCTCAACTGGATCTGGGGTATCGGCAACAGCACCTTCATCGCGCTGCTGGCGCTGATCCCGTTGGTCAACATCGTCATGATCATCGTACTCGGCGCGCGCGGCAGCCGCTGGGCCTGGCAGAATCGTGCCTGGCGCGACGCCGATCAGTTCCGCAAGACGCAGCGAAACTGGGCGATCGCCGGGCTGGCCGTGTGGGTGGTGGGGATCGGCGGCTGCGCGACGATGGTCGGCAGCATTCCCTTCGTTCTGAAAAGCAGCGACGCCTATCACATGACCATGGATGCCATTCGCGCCGACACGCGCGTGAAAGCCGCCATCGGCGAGGACGTGACCGACAATTTCTGGGTCGGCGGCAATCTCGACGTCAATGCGGATGGCGCGGGGGATGCCCAGTTCAGCATTCCGGTCCATGGCGCCAAGGGCAAGGGCACGGTGTATTCGCACCTGGTTCGCAACGCCGGCACATGGAGCACGCGCCTGCTCGTCGTCAGGGTGGACGGGGAGGACGCGCCGATCGTGCTGACCAACGAAGATCACGTTCCGATTCCAAACGCGGCAATCGGAATATGAACTTCGGAAGCGGCAGAAACGCAAAAACCGCGCTCCATCGGGAACGCGGCTTTGCCAGATACGCAGGCGCTTCGCTACGCAAACAATTTGCGAAACTTTATGGGCACTTGTCGAACTTACGGGCTCCGGTACGCGAGACCTGATCCGGAGCGCCGGGCGGATGTGATATGTCCGCCTCGCCATCCGTTTTATAGGGACATCGTTACCGCGGAGTTATCGAGAGCTTAAGCAAATCTAAATTTACGGTTTTTCTGGCTGGAGAATTCAGAAGAGTCAATTATATCAGGTGGTTATGCGGGGTTCCCGCGCAGAAAATTAATTATACCGGAGAAATCGGCGCCGCCGTTTCCTTGAGCGTTGAACAGGGCGTAGAGTTGGGCCGCCTCCGCGCCCAGCGGCGTCACGGCGCCGGAAGCCTGTGCGGCTTCCTGCGACAATTTCAGGTCTTTCAGCATCAATGCGGCTGCAAACCCTGGCTTGTAGTCCCTGTTGGCGGGCGAAGTGGGCACCGGGCCGGGCACGGGGCAATAGGTGGTCAGCGACCAGCACTGGCCGGACGATGTCGAGGCGACGTCGAACAGCGCCTGATGCGACAGACCGAGCTTTTCGGCTAGCACGAAGGCTTCTGCGACGCCGATCATCGAAATGCCGAGGATCATGTTGTTGCAGATCTTCGCCGCCTGGCCGGCGCCATCACCGCCGCAATGGACGATGCGGCCGGCCATCGGCTTCAGGATCGGCTCGGCGGCGGCGAAGGCATCGTCTGAACCGCCGGCCATGAAGGTCAGCGTGCCGGCCGCCGCACCGCCGGTGCCGCCCGAAACGGGCGCATCGATCGACAACAAGCCATGCCCCGCGGCTGTCGCATGCGCCTTGCGTGCCGATTCGACGTCGATTGTCGACGAATCGATGAACAGCGCGCCCTTTTTTGCCTTAGGCGCGATGTCCTCATAGACCGACAGCACGTGCTTGCCGGCCGGCAGCATGGTGATGACCACATTGGCATCCTTCACCGCGGCCAAGGCGTTCGCCATGACGACGACGCCGTGCTCTTTCGCTACAGTCAAGTTCTCGGGCACGAGGTCGAAGCCGTTTACGGTATACCCGGCCTTGACCAGATTGGCAGCCATCGGATTACCCATATTACCAAGGCCGATGAAGGCGATCGTCGTCATTGTCTCTCTCCCGGAGCCAGCTGGCTTCAGCGGCCGATTAGCGCCCGCGCGATGATGACGCGCATGATCTCGTTGGTGCCTTCGAGGATCTGGTGGACGCGCAGGTCGCGCACCAGTTTCTCGATGCCGTAATCGTGCAGATAGCCGTAACCGCCGAGCAGTTGCAGCGCATCGTTGGCGACGTTGAAGCCGGTGTCGGTGACGAAGCGCTTGGCCATCGCCGACCATTTGCCGGCATCAGGCGCCTTGCGGTCGAGCTTGGAGGCAGCCGCATAAAGAAAGATGCGCGCTGCCTGCAGCTCGGTCTCCATGTCGGCCAGCCGGAACTGCAAAGCCTGGAACTGGTTGATCTTCGAGCCGAAGGCCTTGCGCTCGGCGGTGTAGGACAGCGCCTTGTCGAGTGCCGACTGCGCGCCGCCCAGCGAACAGGCGGCGATGTTCAGCCGGCCGCCGTCGAGCCCGGCCATGGCGATGCCGAAACCGGCGCCTTCGCCCGACAACAGGTTCTCCGCCGGCACCTTGCAATCCTCGAAGATAACCTGGCGGGTCGACTGCATGTGCCAGCCCATCTTGTGTTCGTTGGCGCCGAAGGAAAGGCCGAGCGCATCTTTCGGCACAATGACCGTGGAAATGCCTTTCGGCCCGTCGGCGCCGGTGCGGACCATGACGGCATAGACATCGCTGTCGCCGGCGCCGGAGATGAACTGCTTGGTGCCGTTGAGGATATAGTCGCCGCCGCTCTTCACCGCGCGCGTCTTCAGCGCCGCCGCATCGGAGCCGGAACCCGGTTCGGTGAGGCAGTAGCTTGCCAGCCATTCCATCGAGGTGAGCTTGGGCAAAAAGCGCTGGCGCTGCTCTTCATTGCCGAAGCGGTCGATCATCGAGGCCACCATGTTGTGGATCGAGATGAAGGACGAGAAGGCCGGATCGGCGTGCGACAGCGCCTCGAAGATCAGCACGGCATCGAGCCGGCCGAGTGCGGAACCGCCAACATCGTCACTAATATAGATGCCGCCGAGGCCGAGCGGGCCGGTCTCGCGGATCACATCGGCGGGGAAATGTTTTTTGCGGTCCCAGTCGAGCGCATTCGGCGCGACGCGGTCGGTGGCGAAGGCCCGTGCCATCTCCTGGATGGCGCGCTGTTCCTCATTGAGTTCGAACTGGCTGGTGCTCGCATCGACCGCGGCGTCCATGGCGTGCTCCCTATGTGCTGGCCAGCTAGCCCGCTGGCCTGTCGTTTTTGGCTTTGCGCGCGCACCAATCTAGACCAATGATGCCGCCGCGCAACCCGACCCGCCGCGGAGCGGCTGTGCGCCAATGCATGTCCGGAGTGAGATGTGACGACAAAATTCGACGAACTGCTGGGGCGGTTCCACGCCTATCTCGCTTGCGTGGACAACGCGCTGGTGCGCGAGGCCGTGGCGCGCATCGGCTGGGACATGCCGGCTCGCGCACTGGAGGCACATCCGCTCGCTTGCCTGCGCCATCTCGATCGCGCCGTCGAACTGGCGCCCCTGGATGCAAAGCCTCTGGTGGGATGGCTTGCCGGGCAACGCGGCAAACTGCATTGGGGGCAGACCTACAGCGAATCGGATTTCGGCAGGGCGTTCATCGACAATTACGGCTGGCTGGAGCTATTCGGCACACGTGGCCACTTCGCCAATGACGAGGCCGCGGCTGGCCTGCTGATCCTTGGGCCTGATATCGTCTATCCCGACCATCACCATTTCGCCGAGGAGATCTACATTCCGTTGACCGGCGGAACCGAGTGGCGCATGGGCGAGGGTGGCTTTCGCATGCGAGAAGCCGGCGAGATCGTTCACCACGCTTCCAATGTCAACCACGCCATGCGCACCGGCCAGGAGCCGCTGCTGGCGCTCTACATCTGGCTCGGCGGGCCTCTGGCGCAGAAATCCGAGATCACCGGAACCATGGCGCAAGGCAGGGGCTGAACCATGGCCAAAGCCATCATGTTGCAGGGCACGGGTTCTGATGTTGGCAAGACGGTGCTGGTCGCCGGCCTTTGCCGGGCCGCGAAAAAGCGTGGCCTGAAGGTCCGGCCGTTCAAGCCGCAGAACATGTCGAACAATGCTGCTGTGGCCGACATTCCCGGCGACAGCAGCCATGGCGGCGAGATCGGCCGCGCGCAGTGGCTGCAGGCGATCGCGTGTGGGATCGCGCCGTCAGTCCACATGAACCCGGTGCTGCTCAAGCCGCAGACCGATGTCGGCGCGCAGGTCATCGTCCAGGGCAAGGTGTTCGGCGAGGCGCGGGCGCGCGACTACCAGGCGCTGAAGGGCCGGCTGATGGATGCCGTTCTGGATTCTTGGGCCAAGGTCGGCGAGGGCGCGGACCTCGTCATCGTCGAGGGCGCTGGATCGCCGGCCGAAATCAACCTCAGAAGCCGCGACATCGCCAATATGGGCTTTGCGACGCGTGCGAACGTGCCGGTGGTGCTGGTCGGCGACATCGATCGCGGCGGCGTCATCGCCTCGGTTGCCGGCACGCATCTGATCCTGCCGGAAGAGGACCGGCGCATGATCGTCGGCTACCTCATCAACAAGTTTCGCGGCGATGTCTCGCTGTTCGATGACGGCCTGAAGGCGATCGAAACATTCACAGGCTGGCGCTGCTTTGGCGTCGTACCGTGGCTGAAGGCGGCGGCGCGGCTGCCTTCGGAGGATTCGGTGGTGCTGGAACGGCTGGTGTCCGGCGGGAAACGCGCGCTGAAGGTGGCGGTGCCGATGCTTGGGCGCATCGCCAATTTCGACGATCTCGACCCGCTCAAAGCCGAACCGCAGGTCGAGGTGGTGTTCGTGCCGCCGGGAAAGCCGCTGCCGGCCGATGCCGGGCTGGTGGTCATTCCGGGCTCCAAATCGACGATCGGCGATCTCCTGAAATTCCGCGAAAACGGCTGGGACCAGGATCTTGCGGTGCATCGCAAGCGCGGCGGGCACGTCGTCGGCATTTGCGGCGGTTTTCAGATGCTTGGCCGCAGGGTGCGTGATCCCGACGGCATCGAGGGCAGCGTCACCGAGGCCGAAGGGCTCGGCCTGCTCGACATCGAAACGGTGATGGAGCCGGAGAAGACGGTGCGCAATGTCAGCGCGCGATCCGTCCCGTTCGATGTGCCGCTCGAGGGCTATGAGATCCATCTCGGCCGGACCACCGGCCCGGACATGATGCGACCGTCGGCAATCATCAACGGCGTCGAGGATGGTGCTGTTTCCACAGACGGCAAGGTGCTGGGCACCTATATGCATGGCCTGTTCGGCGCCGACGGCTTTCGCGGAAAATTCCTCGAAAGCCTGGGCGTCAAAGGCGGCGGCATCGATTATCGCGCCGACGTCGAGCGGGCGCTGGACGACGTCGCGGCCGAGTTGGAGACCCATCTCGACTGTGACGCGATTTTTGGGCTGGCTCGGTAGAGCGGCGTTACACTTTTTCTCCCGCCTTCGGCCAATCGGCCGGCGACCGAGCGGTCCTGTTCCTTCCTGCGCTGCATCTCGATTGGCATCGGTCATCCTTCCGCCAAGGCAAATCCAGCAGAGCCTTCATTGGAATCAAAAGCGGCCCGCGTTTTGCCGGGCG
>NZ_JAIUIQ010000050.1:0-38876 GCF_020165735.1 Mesorhizobium sp. B283B1A | reverse complement strand
CTGGCCGCCCTTGAAGATTCGAACAAGACCATCGGCGAGGACGCGATCCGCGAGCTGATGGCTCAGGTCGACGCCTACATCCCGACCCCGGTTCGTCCGCTCGACAAGCCGTTCCTGATGCCGATCGAGGATGTGTTCTCGATCTCGGGCCGTGGCACGGTGGTGACCGGCCGCGTCGAGCGCGGCGTGGTCAAGGTCGGCGAGGAGCTGGAAATCATCGGCATCCGTCCGACGACCAAGACGACCTGCACGGGCGTCGAAATGTTCCGCAAGCTGCTCGACCAGGGCCAGGCCGGCGACAACATCGGCGCGCTCTTGCGCGGCGTTGACCGTGAAGGTGTCGAGCGTGGCCAGGTTCTGGCCAAGCCGGGCACGGTGAAGCCGCACAAGAAGTTCGTGGCCGAAGCCTACATCCTGACCAAGGACGAAGGTGGCCGCCACACGCCGTTCTTCACCAACTACCGTCCGCAGTTCTACTTCCGCACCACGGACGTGACCGGCATCGTGTCGCTGCCGGAAGGCACCGAGATGGTGATGCCCGGCGACAACATCACGGTCGATGTCGAGCTGATCGTGCCGATCGCCATGGAAGAGAAGCTGCGCTTCGCCATCCGTGAAGGCGGCCGCACCGTCGGTGCCGGCATCGTCGTCACCATCAAAGAGTAATTTGGACTTAAACCGATCTGTCGCGGGCGCGGGAGTTGCCCGCGCCGCGCCAGAACAAGGAAGTGACGCATGAACGGACAGAATATCCGCATCCGCCTGAAGGCGTTTGATCACCGCGTGCTCGACGCCTCGACGAAGGAAATCGTGTCGACGGCCAAGCGTACCGGTGCAAACGTCCGCGGCCCCATTCCGCTGCCGACGCGGATCGAAAAGTTCACGGTCAACCGGTCGCCTCACGTCGACAAGAAGAGCCGCGAGCAGTTCGAGATGCGCACGCACAAGCGTCTGCTCGACATCGTCGATCCGACCCCGCAGACCGTCGATGCTTTGATGAAGCTCGATCTGGCCGCCGGCGTCGACGTCGAGATCAAGCTCTAAGGGAATGAGAGCGCGGTAAGGGGCGGTGCCCCTGGCCCGGAACTCTAAAGGAATTGAACCGATGCGTTCAGGTGTGATTGCAAAGAAGGTGGGAATGACCCGCATCTACAACGATGCCGGGGAACATGTTCCCGTCACCGTTCTCCAGATGGAGAACTGCCAGGTCGTGGCGCAGCGCACGCAGGAGAAGAATGGCTACACCGCCGTTCAGCTCGGCGTTGGCCTCGCCAAGGTGAAGAACACGTCGAAGGCGCTGCGCGGCCATTTCGCGACCGCTTCCGTCGAGCCGAAGGCTAAGGTCGCCGAGTTCCGCGTCTCCGCCGACAACATGATCGATGTTGGCGCCGAGATCACCGTCGAGCACTTCGTCGCCGGCCAGAAGGTCGATGTGACGGGCACGACGATCGGCAAGGGTTTCCAGGGCGTCATCAAGCGCCACCACATGGGTGGTGGCCGCGCGACGCACGGTAACTCGGTTTCGCACCGTACGCACGGTTCGACCGGTCAGCGTCAGGACCCGGGCAAGGTGTTCAAGGGCAAGCATATGGCTGGCCACATGGGCGACACCCGCGTCACCACGCAGAATGTCGAGATCGTCTCGACCGACGCCGATCGCGGCCTGATCCTGATCCGCGGTGCGGTTCCCGGATCGAAGGGCGCATGGATCCTGGTCCGCGATGCGGCCAAGGTGGCGCTGCCGGCCAATGCGCCGAAGCCCGCCGCGATCCGTGCCGTTGCTAAGAACGAGGCTCCGGCCACAGAGGGAGCGGAATAATGGATCTCAAGATCACAACGCTGGGCGGCAAGGACGCCGGCAAGGTGAAACTCTCCGAGGAGATTTTCGGCCTTGATCCCCGCGAGGACATCCTGCAGCGCGTCGTGCGCTGGCAGCTTGCCAAGAAGCAGCAGGGCACGCACAAGGCCAAGGGCCGCGCCGAAATCGCGCGCACCGGCGCCAAGATGTACAAGCAGAAGGGTACGGGCCGCGCCCGTCACCATTCGGCACGCGCTCCGCAGTTCCGCGGCGGTGGCAAGGCCCATGGCCCGGTCGTCCGCAGCCACGAGCACGACCTGCCGAAGAAGGTCCGCGCGCTCGGCCTCAAGCATGCTCTCTCGGCCAAGGCCAAGAGCGCGTCGATCATCATCATCGACGAGCTGAAGCTGACCGAGGCCAAGACGAAGGCGCTGATCGCGAATTTCGCGACGCTGGGCCTGAGCAACGCCCTGGTGATTGGTGGCGCCGAGCTTGACCAGAACTTCAAGCTGGCCGCGACCAACATTCCCAACATCGACGTGCTGCCCATCCAGGGCATCAACGTCTACGACATTCTGCGCCGCGGCACGCTGGTCCTTTCGAAGGCCGCCGTCGAGGCTCTCGAGGAGCGCTTTAAATGACCGACCTTCGTCACTACGACGTGATCGTCAGCCCGGCGATCACCGAAAAGTCGACCATGGCTTCCGAGCAGAACCAGGTCGTCTTCAACGTCGCCAAGAAGGCGTCGAAGCCGGAAATCAAGGCCGCCGTCGAAGCGCTGTTCGGCGTCAAGGTGATGGCCGTGAACACGCTTGTCCGTAAGGGCAAGATCAAGCGCTTCCGCGGCACGATCGGCCGCCAGAGCGACGTCAAGAAGGCGATTGTGACGCTGGCCGATGGCCAGTCGATCGACGTCGCGACGGGTCTCTGAGCAAGGCCGCGAGGACAACAACAATGGCACTGAAAAAATTCAACCCGGTAACGCCGAGCACCCGCCAGCTGGTCATCGTCGACCGCTCGGGCCTCTACAAGGGCAAGCCCGTCAAGGGCCTGACCGAGGGCCTGACCAAGTCGGGCGGCCGCAACAATCACGGCCGCATCACCGCCCGCTTCATCGGCGGTGGTCACAAGCGTTCGTACCGCATCATCGACTTCAAGCGCCGCAAGTTCGACGTCGTCGGTACGGTCGAGCGCATTGAATACGATCCGAACCGCACCGCCTTCATCGCGCTGATCAAGTACGACGATGGCGAGCTGTCCTACATCATCGCCCCGCAGCGCCTTGCCGCCGGCGACAAGATCGTGGCCGGCGAAGCGGTCGACGTGAAGCCGGGCAATGCGATGCCGCTGGCCTCGATGCCGGTCGGCACGATCGTCCACAACATCGAGCTGAAGCCGGGCAAGGGCGCTCAGGTCGCCCGTTCGGCTGGCGGTTACGCCCAGCTCGTCGGCCGCGACCAGGGCATGGCGATCCTGCGCCTCAATTCGGGTGAGCAGCGTGTCGTTCACGGCTCCTGCATGGCCACCGTCGGTGCCGTGTCCAACCCGGATCACGGCAACATCAACGACGGCAAGGCCGGCCGCACGGTTTGGCGCGGCAAGCGTCCGCACAATCGCGGCGTGACCATGAACCCGGTCGACCACCCGCATGGCGGTGGTGAAGGCCGCACCTCCGGTGGCCGTCATCCGGTCAGCCCGTGGGGCAAGCCGACCAAGGGCAAGAAGACGCGGTCCAACAAGGCGACCGACAAGTTCATCCTGCGCTCGCGCCATCAGCGCAAGAGCTAAGAAGAGGTAACGCCAAGTGACTCGTTCTATTTGGAAAGGCCCCTTCATCGACGGCTACCTTCTCAAGAAGGTGGACAAGGTTCGTGAAGGTGGTCGCAATGAGGTGATCAAGATGTGGAGCCGTCGCTCCACCATCCTGCCGCAGTTCGTCGGCTTCACCTTCGGTGTCTACAACGGCCAGAAGCATGTTCCCGTTTCGGTGAACGAGGACATGGTCGGTCATAAGTTCGGTGAATTCGCTCCGACCCGGACCTATTACGGTCACGGCGCGGATAAGAAGGCGAAGAGGAAATAATCATGGGCAAGGCCAAAGCTCCGCGCAGGCTTGCTGACAACGAAGCGCGCGCCGTATTGCGCACGATCCGTATCAGCCCGCAGAAGCTGAACCTGGTTGCCGCGCTGATCCGCGGCAAGAAGGTCGCGACAGCGCTTTCCGATCTCGAATTCTCGGCCAAGCGGATTTCCGGCACGGTCAAGAAGACGTTGGAATCGGCGATTGCCAACGCGGAAAACAACCACGACCTGGACGTCGATGCGCTGATCGTGGCGGAAGCCTATGTCGGCAAGTCGATTGTCATGAAGCGGTTCCACGCTCGTGGCCGTGGTCGCGCCAGCCGTATCGAGAAGCCGTTCTCGCACCTCACGATCGTCGTTCGTGAAGTCGAAGAAAAAGGGGAGGCCGCATAATGGGCCAGAAAGTCAATCCGATCGGTCTTCGCCTCGGCATCAACCGCACCTGGGATTCGCGCTGGTTCGCGAACACCGGCGAGTACGGCAAGCTGCTGCATGAGGACATCAAGATCCGCAAGTATCTTGAGAAGGAACTCAAGCAGGCCGCGATCTCCAAGGTCGTGATCGAGCGCCCGCACAAGAAGTGCCGCGTCACCATCCATGCCGCGCGCCCGGGTCTGATCATCGGCAAGAAGGGCGCCGACATCGAGAAGCTTCGCAAGAAGCTGATGGAGATGACGAAGTCCGAGACGCACCTTAACATCGTCGAAGTGCGCAAGCCGGAAATCGACGCGACCCTGGTCGCCCAGTCGATCGCCCAGCAGCTCGAGCGTCGTATTGCGTTCCGCCGCGCCATGAAGCGTGCCGTTCAGTCGGCGATGCGCCTCGGTGCCGAAGGCATCCGCATCAACTGCGCCGGCCGTCTCGGCGGTGCCGAGATCGCGCGCATGGAATGGTACCGCGAAGGCCGCGTGCCGCTGCATACGCTGCGCGCCGATGTCGACTACGGCACGGCCGAGGCGAACACCGCGTACGGTATCTGCGGCGTCAAGGTCTGGGTATTCAAGGGCGAGATCCTCGAGCACGACCCGATGGCTTCGGAACGTCGCGCGACCGAGGGTGATGCTGCGCATGGCGGTGGTGGTGATCGCGAACGCGGTCGTCGTCGCGAAAACGCCTGAGACATTTAGGAATTTGGAGTTAGAACGATGCTGCAGCCAAAGCGCACAAAGTTCCGCAAGCAGTTCAAGGGCCGTATCCATGGTACCGCAAAGGGCGGCACCAACCTGGATTTCGGTGGTTTCGGGCTGAAGGCGCTTGAGCCGAACCGCGTCACCGCGCGTGAGATCGAGGCGGCCCGCCGCGCGATCACTCGTGAAATGAAGCGCGCTGGCCGCGTCTGGATCCGTATTTTCCCGGACGTGCCGGTCACCTCGAAGCCGACCGAAGTCCGCATGGGCAAGGGCAAGGGCGCGGTCGACTACTGGGCGGCGCGCGTCAAGCCGGGCCGCATCATGTTCGAGATCGACGGCGTCAATGAAGAAACCGCCCGTGAGGCGCTGCGTCTCGGCGCGGCCAAGCTCTCGGTCAGGACGCGCTTCGTACAGCGCATCGCAGAATAAGGACGGGCTGATCATGAAAGCCGAAGACATCCGGACCAAGACCCAGGACCAACTGACCGACGACCTGGCCAGCCTGAAGAAGGAGCAGTTCAACCTGCGCTTCCAGAAGGCCACCGGCCAGCTCGAGAAGACCGCGCGCGTGAGGCAGGTCCGTAAGGATATTGCGCGTATCAAGACCATCGCTGCGGAAAAGTCCGCGGCCAAGAAGGCTTAAGGACGAAAACCATGCCAAAGCGCATTCTGCAGGGCACCGTCGTCAGCGACAAGAACGAGAAGACGGTTGTCGTCAAGGTCGAACGGCGCTTCACGCATCCCGTGATGAAGAAGACCGTGCGCATGACCAAGAAGTACAAGGCGCACGACGAGAACAACGCCCACAAGGTTGGCGATCAGGTGTTCATCCAGGAATCGAAGCCGATTTCCAAGGACAAGCGCTGGATCGTCGTGTCTTCGGACCAAGCCTGACCTCTGGGCGTAAACAACGAATTTTGGACAGACCGGGGAGGGGCTTTGAGGCCCGTCCCGTTAGAAAAGAAGAAGGCGGCCAGTCATGATTCAGATGCAAACAAACCTCGACGTGGCGGATAATTCCGGCGCGCGTCGTGTCATGTGCATCAAGGTGCTGGGCGGCTCGAAGCGGAAATACGCTTCCGTGGGCGACATCATCGTGGTGTCGATCAAGGAAGCCATTCCGCGCGGCCGCGTTAAGAAGGGCGATGTGATGAAGGCGGTCGTGGTTCGCACGGCCAAGGACATCCGCCGCCCGGACGGCAGCGTGATCCGTTTCGACAAGAACGCGGCCGTTCTCGTCGACAACAAGAAAGAGCCGATCGGCACGCGTATCTTCGGACCGGTTCCGCGCGAACTCCGCGCCAAGAACCACATGAAGATCATCTCGCTCGCGCCTGAAGTGCTGTAAGGAGCCGGACCAATGCAAAAGATTAGAAAAGGCGACAAGGTCGTCGTTCTGGCCGGCAAGGACAAGGGCCGTTCGGGCGAAGTCCTCTCGGTCCAGCCGAAGGATGACACCGCGCTGGTGCGCGGCGTCAACATGATCCGTCGTCACCAGAAGCAGTCCCAGTCCCAAGAGGGCGGGATCATCACCAAGGAAGCGCCGATCCAGCTGTCGAACATCGCGCTGGCCGACCCCAAGGATGGCAAGCCGACCCGCGTCGGTTTCATCTTCCAGAAGGACGGCAAGAAGGTGCGCGTCGCCAAGCGCTCGGGAGAAGTCATCAATGGCTAAGGCACAAAGCAAGCAGGCGACTGCCACCAACACGCCGCGCCTCAAGCAGGTCTACAACGAGACCATCCGCAAGGCGCTGCAGGAGCAGTTCGGCTACGACAACGACATGCAGGTTCCGCGCCTCGACAAGATCGTGCTGAACATGGGCGTCGGTGAAGCAACCGCCGATTCGAAGAAGCCTTCGGTTGCCGCCGAAGACCTGGCGATGATCGCCGGTCAGAAGGCCGTCGTCACCCGCGCCCGCAATTCGATCGCCGGCTTCAAGGTCCGCGAGAACATGCCGATCGGCGCCAAGGTCACGCTGCGCAAGGAACGCATGTACGAGTTCCTCGACCGCCTCGTGAACATCGCGCTGCCGCGCGTCCGCGACTTTCGCGGACTGAATCCGAAGAGCTTCGATGGCCGTGGCAACTACGCCATGGGCATCAAGGAACACATCGTGTTTCCGGAGATCAACTACGACAAGGTTGATCAGATCTGGGGCATGGACGTCATCGTTTGTACGACTGCGAAGACGGACGACGAAGCCAGGGCATTGCTCAAGGCCTTCAACTTCCCCTTCCGCCAGTAACGGCAGCGAGAAAAGGAAAAATCTGAAATGGCAAAGACCAGCTCAGTCGAGAAGAACAACAGGCGCCGCAAGCTTGCCGACCAGTACGGTCCCAAGCGGGCTGCCCTGAAGGCGATCATCATGGATCAGTCCAAGCCGATGGAAGAGCGCTTCCGCGCTCAGCTCAAGCTTGCCGCCATGCCGCGCAACTCGGCCAAGATCCGCATCCGCAACCGCTGCGAAGTCACCGGCCGCCCGCGTGCCTACTATCGCAAGCTCAAAGTATCGCGCATCGCGCTTCGTGATCTCGGCAATAACGGCCAGATCCCGGGCCTGGTCAAGTCGAGCTGGTAAGGAGGACATAACATGTCATTGAGCGATCCTCTCGGCGATATGCTGACCCGCATCCGCAACGCCTACGGCCGCAAGAAGTCGAGTGTCTCGACGCCGGCTTCGCGTCTGCGCACCCGCGTCCTCGACGTGCTGAAGGCTGAAGGCTATATCCGCGATTACAGCCAGACCGACTTCGACAACGGCAAGTCCGAAATCGAGATCGAACTGAAGTATTTCGACGGCGCGCCGGTCGTGCGTGAAATCGCCCGCGTCTCGAAGCCGGGCCGCCGCGTTTACGTTTCGGCCAAGTCGATCCCGCACGTCGCCAACGGCCTCGGCATCGCCATCCTTTCGACACCGAAGGGCGTGATGGCCGACCACGAAGCACGCGAACAGAACGTCGGCGGTGAGATCCTCTGCCAGATCTTCTGATCTGGCAGCTGACCGCAAAGTGGAATCCGGTCTTCGGATCGTTTCCGAAGACAGAGACCTGAAACAAGAGAAGTGACGAGGACAACAAAATGTCTCGTATTGGAAAGAAACCCGTTTCGCTGCCGCAGGGCGTGACCGCGACCGTCAACGGCCAGACCGTGACGGCGAAGGGCCCCAAGGGCGAGCTGAAGTTCGTGGTGAACGACGAAGTCCTGGTCAAGATGGAAGGCAGCGAGATTGCTGTCCAGCCGCGCGACCAGACCAAGACGGCCCGCTCCAAGTGGGGCATGTCGCGCACGCAGATCGTCAACATCCTGCAGGGCGTGAAGGACGGCTTCGAGAAGAAGCTCGAGATCACCGGCGTCGGCTATCGTGCCGCACTTCAGGGCAAGAACCTGCAGCTGGCACTTGGCTTCAGCCATGACGTCGTCTACGAGACGCCGGCTGGCATCACCATCACGGTGCCGAAGCCGACGGAAATCACCGTGGCCGGCATCGACAAGCAGCAGGTCGGCCAGGTGGCCGCCGAGATCCGCGAATACCGCGGCCCCGAGCCCTACAAGGGCAAGGGCGTCCGCTACGCTGGCGAGAAGATCGTCCGTAAGGAAGGCAAGAAGAAGTAGTGGGCTTGGCCCCGAAAGGTTGAAGACTTTTCGGAAAGGGCCAAGCTGAAGAAGTGCAACGCCGCGGGGAGCGGTCGCGGGAGGCGCTTTCGCCTACCGCACATGGCGGCCCCCGTTTTTTTGAAGGCAAGGAAGACCATTATGGGTACCAAGGAATCCACGCAGCGCCGTGCGCAGCGCGTTCGCCGCCAGATCAGGAAGGTCGCCGGCGAGCGTCCGCGTCTGTCGGTTCACCGCACCTCGAAGAACATCTATGTCCAGGTGATCGACGACGCCAAGGGCCACACCATCGCTGCCGCCTCGACGCTCGAGAAGGACCTCAAGGGTTCGCTCAAGACCGGCGCCGACACCGCCGCCGCCGCCGCGATCGGCAAGCTGATCGCCGAGCGCGCCACCAAGGCCGGCGTCAAGGAAGTCGTCTTCGACCGTGGCCCGTACATCTATCATGGCCGCGTCAAGGCGCTGGCCGAAGCTGCCCGCGAAGGTGGCTTGAGCTTCTAAGCATGATCCCGAAAAGTTGCAGACTTTTCGGATAGAGATTATGCGAAGGAAAAAATAGCTTTCGCTCCCGGTGACGGTTTCCCGATTTATTCGGGACGAGGCACCGGATCTTATCATCAACCGTGCTTCCGGAAAAAAACAAGGAACAGGATATGGCACAGGAACGTAGGGATGGCGGCCGCGGCCGCGATCGTGAAGAACGCGATGACGGCATGGTGGACAAGCTGGTCCACATCAACCGCGTCGCCAAGGTCGTCAAGGGTGGCCGCCGCTTCGGCTTCGCCGCGCTCGTCGTCGTCGGCGACCAGAAGGGCCGCGTCGGCTTCGGTCACGGCAAGGCACGCGAAGTGCCGGAAGCCATCCGCAAGGCAACCGAATCGGCCAAGCGCGACATGATCTTCGTGCCGCTGCGCTCGGGCCGCACGCTGCACCACGACGTCGAGGGACGCTGGGGCGCCGGACGCGTTCTGCTGCGCGCTGCCAAGCAGGGTACCGGCATCATCGCCGGCGGCCCGATGCGCGCCGTCTTCGAGACGCTCGGCATGCATGACGTGGTCGCCAAGTCGATGGGTTCGTCGAACCCCTACAACATGGTTCGTGCCACCTTCGACGCGCTGAAGAGCCAGATGCATCCCAAGGATGTGGCTGCCGCGCGCGGCATCAAGTATTCGACCCTTCAGGCCCGCCGCGGCACCGCCGTTGCGGCTGAAGAATAGTCGATCTGACCAGGGATTTTGACCATGGCCAAGAAAGCAACCAAGACCATCACCGTTGAGCAGATCGGTTCGCCGATCCGCCGCCCGAAGGAACAGCGCGCGACGCTGGTCGGCCTCGGCCTCAACAAGATGCACAAGCAGCGCACTCTGGAAGATACGCCTTCCGTGCGCGGCATGATCGCTGCCGTTCAGCATCTCGTCCGCGTCGTGGACGAGGGCTGAGCCAAAGCGCAGGAGAACCCAGATGAAACTCAACGATCTGCGTGACAAGGACGGCGCGACGCACTCCAAGAAGCGTCTCGGCCGTGGCATCGGTTCCGGCTCGGGCAAGACCGCCGGTCGCGGCGTCAAGGGCCAGAAGGCGCGCTCCGGCGTCGCCGTCAACGGCTTCGAGGGTGGCCAGATGCCGCTTTACCGGCGCCTGCCGAAGCGTGGCTTCAACAACATCTTCGCCAAGAGCTTCACCGTCGTCTCGCTGGCCCGCATCCAGGTGGCCATCGATGCCAAGAAGCTCGATGCCAAGGCAACCGTGACGGCTGAATCGCTGGTTGCCGCCGGCGTCATTCGTCGCGTCAAGGACGGCGTGCGCATCCTTTCGGACGGCGAGATCAAGGCGAAGCTCGCCTTTGACGTCGCCGGTGCCTCCAAGGCCGCGATCGAGAAGATCGAAAAGGCTGGCGGCTCGGTCAAGCTGCCGGAAAAGGCAGCCGCGGAGTAACGGCAATTTGAAGCGCGACCGGCAAGAATGGGATCCCGTTTTTGCCCACGGTCGCGCTTTGATCTGCTCAATTAAGCGGCCGCGTCAACGCGGCCGCTTGCATGTTTAGAGCCCGGAGCTTATCTCGTGAGCTTCGGTGAAACGCACCGCCTGACCTCACGGGCCATCAAGCGTTACCAAGCGGAGAATCAGGCATGGCTTCGGCTGCTGAACAATTAGCCTCGAATCTGAATTTCTCGGCCTTCGCCAAGGCGGAGGACCTGAAGAAACGCATCTGGTTCACCATCGGCGCGCTGCTCGTCTACCGCCTCGGCACCTACATTCCGCTTCCCGGCATCAATCCCGACGCCTTCGCCCAGGCCTTCTCCTCGCAGAGCAAGGGCGTGCTCGGCATGTTCAACATGTTCGCCGGCGGCGCCGTGCAGCGTATGGCGATCTTCGCGCTCGGCATCATGCCCTACATCTCCGCCTCCATCATCATGCAGCTGATGACCTCGGTCATCCCTTCGCTGGAAGCGCTGAAGAAGGAAGGCGAGCAGGGCCGCAAGGTCATCAACCAGTACACGCGCTACGGCACCGTGTTGCTCGCGCTGGTTCAGGCCTATGGCATTTCGGTCGGGCTGGAGAACGGCAACGGCATCGTCAGCGATCCCGGCATGTTCTTCCGCATCTCGACCGTCGTCACCCTGGTCGGCGGCACCATGTTCCTGATGTGGCTCGGTGAGCAGATCACCGCGCGCGGCATCGGCAACGGCATTTCGCTGATCATCTTCTCGGGCATCGTCGCCGGCCTGCCGCACGCCATCTCCGGCACGCTGGAACTCGGCCGCACCGGCGCCTTGTCGACCGGCCTGATCCTGGCGATCATCGTGCTGGCCATCGTCGTCATCGCGCTGATCGTGTTCTTCGAGCGCGCCCAGCGGCGTCTGCTGATCCAGTATCCGAAGCGCCAGGTCGGCAATCGCATGTTCCAGGGCGATACTTCGCACCTGCCGCTCAAGCTCAACACGTCGGGCGTCATCCCCCCGATCTTCGCCTCGTCGCTGCTGTTGCTGCCGGCCACCATCGCCGGCTTCTCGCAGACGACCAACATGCCGGCCTGGGCCAGCACCATCCTGGCCTCGCTCGGCCACGGCCAGCCGCTCTACATGGCGTTCTACGCGGCGATGATCGTGTTCTTCGCCTTCTTCTACACAGCGATTGTCTTCAACCCGAAGGACACCGCCGACCAGCTCAAGAAGCATTCGGGCTTCATCCCGGGCTATCGTCCGGGCGAGCGCACCGCCGATTACATCGATTACGTTCTCACCCGCATCACCGTCGTCGGCGCCATCTATCTGGTGCTGGTGTGCCTGCTGCCGGAGTTCCTGATCTCGGCGACTGGCGTACCATTCTACCTTGGTGGCACATCGCTTCTGATCGTGGTCAGTGTCACGCTCGATACGGTTGCGCAGATTCAGGGCCACCTGATCGCGCACCAGTATGAAGGCCTGATCAAGAAGTCGAAGCTGCGCGGGGGGAAGAAAGCCAGATGAGGTTGATTTTGCTTGGGCCGCCAGGAGCGGGCAAGGGGACACAAGCACAAAGACTGGTAGAGAAACACGGCATACCCCAGCTTTCGACGGGCGACATGCTGCGTGCCGCCGTTCAAGCCGGCACCGAAGTCGGCAAGCGTGCCAAGGCGGTGATGGATGCCGGTGAACTGGTGTCCGATGCCATCGTCAACGCCATTGTTGCCGAGCGGATCGACCAGGCCGACTGCGCCAAGGGCTTCATCCTCGACGGCTACCCGCGCACGCTGGTGCAGGCCGATGCGGTCGAGCAGATGCTTGCCGAGCGTGGCATCGGCCTCGATACGGTCATCGAACTGGTCGTCGACGACAGGGCCCTGGTCGGCCGCATCGTCAAGCGCGCCGAGGATGCCAAGGCAGCCGGCCAGCCGGTGCGCAAGGACGACAATCCCGCGGTGTTCGAAGAGCGCCTGCGTGAGTACTACAAGAAGACCGCACCGCTGACCGGCTACTACTACGCCAAGGGCAGGCTCAAGACTGTCGACGGAATGGCCAGCATCGACGCGGTGACCGCCGAGATCGAAGCCGTGCTCGCGGCGACCGCTCAAGGGGCGGAGTCGGTAAATTAACGATTGCGCTTGACGGGAGCGGTTCGCTGCGGTATGGCGGCCCGTCTTCCTATCAGGCATGGGCTTTGCTTGTCCGCAAGGGCAAGGCAGCCGCTTTGAACTGGAAACTCCCGCATGGGCCGGCCTCCACCGGACGCGGGGCAACTTTGACAGCGTCGGACCTGCCTTTTTGAGGGTTGGCCGGCCCACATGGAGAAGAGAAGAACATGGCTCGTATAGCCGGCGTCAACATTCCGACCAACAAGCGCGTCGTCATCGCGCTTCAGTACATTCACGGCATTGGCAAGAAGTTCGCCCAGGAGATCGTCGACAAGGTCGGCATCCCGGCGGAGCGCCGCGTCAACCAGCTCACCGACGCGGAAGTGCTGCAGATCCGTGAGACCATCGACCGCGACTACCAGGTCGAAGGCGACCTGCGCCGCGAAGTGTCGATGAACATCAAGCGGCTCATGGACCTCGGCTGCTACCGCGGCCTGCGTCACCGCCGCTCGCTGCCGGTTCGCGGCCAGCGCACCCACACCAATGCACGCACCCGCAAGGGCCCGGCCAAGTCGATCGCCGGCAAGAAGAAGTAGTTTTTTAGGGGAATAAGGGAGTAGGGGAGTAAGGCAGTAGGGAATGCCCGCAGATCGGGTCGCACTTTCCCCTGCTCCCTTACTGCCCTATTCCCCTACTCCCTTACGAAGGTGGAGCCGCTGGCATTACGGCGGTGTAGAGATCAACTGAAAGGACTATCATGGCCAAGGAAGCCGCTCGTGTTCGCCGTCGCGAACGCAAGAATATCTCGTCGGGCGTTGCCCACGTCAATTCGACCTTCAACAACACGATGATCACCATCACAGACGCGCAGGGCAATTCAATCGCCTGGTCGTCGGCCGGTGCCCAGGGCTTCAAGGGGTCGCGCAAGTCGACCCCGTTCGCCGCCCAGATGGCGGCCGAGGACGTTGCCAAGAAGGCCCAGGAACACGGCATGCGCATGCTCGAAGTCGAGGTCTGCGGACCTGGCTCGGGCCGCGAATCGGCGCTGCGTGCCCTGCAGGCGGCCGGCTTCACCATCACCTCGATTCGTGATGTGACGCCGATCCCGCACAATGGCTGCCGCCCGCGCAAGAAGCGCCGCGTCTAACATTATTGAACGCCGTGCGAACGCCGAAAGGCGTTCCTCCACGGTATTCCAGGTCGCCCGCCACGATTGGATGGTGGCGGGTCAACGGAAGGAAAGCATCATGATCCAGAAAAATTGGCAGGAACTGATCAAGCCGAACAAGATCGAGTTCTCGTCGAAGAAGAAGACGCTGACCACGCTGGTCGCCGAGCCGCTCGAGCGCGGCTTTGGCCTCACGCTCGGCAACGCGCTGCGCCGCGTGCTTCTGTCTTCGCTGCGCGGTGCGGCCGTCACCGCCGTGCAGATCGACGGTGTCCTGCATGAATTCTCGTCCATCGCCGGCGTGCGCGAGGACGTGACCGACATCGTCTTGAACATCAAGGAAATCGCCATCCGCATGGAAGGCGATGGACCCAAGCGCATGGTCGTGCGCAAGCAGGGCCCAGGCGCGGTTCTCGCCGGCGACATCCAAACGGTTGGCGACGTCGAGATCCTCAACCCCGACCACGTCATCTGCACGCTGGACGAAGGCGCTGAAATCCGCATGGAATTCACCGTCGACACCGGCAAGGGTTACGTACCGGCGGAGCGCAACCGCGCCGAGGATGCGCCGATCGGCCTGATCCCGGTCGACAGCCTGTATTCGCCGGTGAAGAAGGTCTCCTACAAGGTCGAGAACACGCGCGAGGGCCAGGTTCTCGACTATGACAAGCTGACCATGACCATAGAGACGGACGGTTCGATCTCGGGCGAGGACGCAGTGGCGTTCGCCGCTCGCATTCTGCAGGACCAGCTCGGCCTGTTCGTCAACTTCGACGAGCCGCAGAAGGAAGTCGCGGCGGAAGCCGTCACCGAGCTCGCCTTCAACCCGGCGCTGCTCAAGAAGGTCGACGAACTCGAGCTTTCCGTGCGTTCGGCCAACTGCCTGAAGAACGACAACATCGTCTACATCGGCGATCTCATCCAGAAGACCGAAGCCGAGATGCTGCGCACCCCGAACTTCGGCCGCAAGTCGCTGAACGAGATCAAGGAAGTGCTCGCGGCGATGGGCCTGCACCTCGGCATGGAAGTGCCGGACTGGCCGCCGGAAAACATCGAAGACCTCGCCAAGCGTTACGAAGACCAATATTGAGCATGAATTCCAAGGATCGGCGGCGTGTGCCGCTCGATCCGACGGTCATGCGGAAAACCATCAGAGGTCACGGCCTCTTGAACAACTGAAGAAGGAAAAGAGCCATGCGCCACGGTTTCAAAGGCCGTCGCTTCGCCCGAAGCATTAGCCATCGCAAGTCGATGTTCGCCAACCTCGCCGTGTCGCTGCTCGAGCACGAGCAGATCGTCACCACCTTGCCGAAGGCGAAGGACCTGCGTCCGATCGTCGAGAAGCTGGTGACGCTCGGCAAGCGCGGCGACCTGCACGCCCGCCGCCAGGTGATCGCGCAGATCGGCAATGAAGGCGTCGTCAAGCGCCTGTTCGACACGATCGCCCCGCGCTACGCCAACCGTAACGGAGGCTACCTGCGCATCATGAAGGCGGGCTTCCGTCACGGCGACAATGCCGCGATGGCCGTCATCGAGTTCGTCGATCGCGACACCTCGGCCAAGGGCGCCGGCGACCGCGCTCGCCTCGAAGCCGAAGGCACCGAAGCGGACGCCGCGGCCGCATAAGGTCACGTCATTCCAGAATGAATTGAAGGGGCCTGCGGGCCCCTTTTTCATGTTCTGCGCGGTTCAAAGCACGCCCATAAAGATCTGCTTGCGCGAAAATAATCGGATTTCAGCGGCTTAGCCTTTCATTTTGCACAATCGTCGGGACAATGCGCCCGAACTTGCCTTGGAGGATTCGCGAATGCGCGCCAAAAGACTGTCCCTTGTCCTGCTCTGCGCCTTCCTAGTGTTCGCAGCCGCACCGGCAGTTCGGCAGGCGTTGGCCGAAGACGCCGCAAAGCCAGCCGATCCGGGCCTGTCGGACGTGCTGACCGATCTGTTGCATGGTGTCGAGGGCGAAAACGCTACCTCGGGACCCGACAAGCGCGTGCCGTTCGGCCGCGAAGAGGTGCAACTGTCGTTCGCGCCGCTGGTCAAGCAGACGGCGCCCGCCGTGGTCAATGTCTATGCATCGCAGACGGCCAAGGTCACGTCGCCTTTTGAAGGCGATCCGTTCTTCGAGGAGTTTTTCGGCCGTGCCCGGCCGCGCGCGCAGTCCTCGCTGGGCTCGGGCGTGCTTGTCGATCCGAGCGGCGTCATCGTCACCAATTTCCACGTCATCAAGGATGCCGACGAGGTCAAGGTGGCGACCGCCGACGGGCGCGAATTCACCAGCAAGGTGATGCTGAAGGACGAGACGCTCGACCTTGCCGTGCTCAAAATCGAATCCGACAAGCCATTCCCGGTGATCGCCATCGGCGATTCCGACGCGCTCGAAGTTGGCGATCTGGTGCTGGCCATCGGCAATCCCTTCGGCGTCGGCCAGACCACCACAAGCGGTATCGTCTCCGCACTTGCCCGCAGCCATATCGGCGTCTCGGACTCGGGCTACTTCATCCAGACCGACGCCGCCATCAATCCCGGCAATTCCGGCGGCGCGCTGATCAACATGGGCGGCCAGCTGGTCGGCATCAACACCGCCATCTATAGCCGCAGCGGCGGCTCGATCGGCATCGGTTTTGCCATCCCGGCCAATATGGTGCGGGCTTTCGCCGATGCCGCCAAGGCCGGCCTCGATTTCTTCGAGCGCCCTTATATCGGCGCCGAGTTCGAGGCGGTGACGCCGCAGATCGCCGAATCGCTTGCCATGGAAAAGCCGACCGGCGCCCTGGTCTCGTCCGTCGATGCGACGGGACCGGCCGGCAAGGCGGGGCTGAAGCCGGGCGATGTCGTGCTGCAGATCAACGGCAAGCCGGTCGAGAGCATCGAGGCGCTGGATTATCGCATGGCGACGCTGTCGATCGGCACCAAGGCCAATTTCGCGATCCTGACCAAGGGCCAGCAGGCGGCGATGGACATCGCGCTGGAGCGCGCGCCGGAGGGTGCGAAAGCCACGGAAGTGACGCTGCATGGCCGCAGCCCGTTCTCGGGCGCCAAGGTCGCGGAGCTGTCGCCACGGCTTGCCCAGAAGCTCGGCCTGCGCACCGACCTCAAGGGCGTGACGGTGATCGACATCAACCGCGACTCGCCGGCCGCCGATTTCGGTTTCATGCCGGGCGACATCGTGCGCGAGGTCAACGGCACCGCGATCGACACTGCCGCGACGCTGGCGCAGGCTGCCCAGCAGGATACGCGCTGGTGGCGCTTTACCGTCGAGCGCGGCGGGCAGATACTGCGCCAGGTGTTGCGTTACTGAGTTCGATCTGAAGAGATCGCGCTCCAAACCAAAAGAAGTGCATGGCCGATCTGTTCAGCGTTGACGAACCGGAAAAGACGCCGCCCGGACGGCCGTTGGCCGACAGGCTACGGCCGAAGAATCTGGGTGAGGTCGTTGGCCAGGAACATCTGACCGGGCCAGATGGCGCGCTGACCCGGCTGATCGGCTCGGGTTCGCTCGGCTCGATGATCTTCTGGGGTCCGCCCGGCACTGGCAAGACCACGGTGGCAAGGTTGCTTGCCGGCGAGACCAGCCTTGCCTTCGAGCAGATATCGGCGGTGTTTTCCGGGGTCGCCGACCTGAAGAAGGTCTTCGAGGCCGCCAAGCTGCGCCGCGCCAATGGCCGCCAGACATTGTTGTTTGTCGACGAGATCCATCGTTTCAATCGCGCCCAGCAGGATTCCTTTCTCCCCGTCATGGAGGATGGGACAGTCGTCCTGGTCGGTGCCACGACCGAAAACCCGTCCTTCGAACTCAACGCGGCGCTGTTGTCGCGCGCGCGCGTCATGGTCTTTCATTCGCTCGGCGAGGACAGCATCGCCAAGCTGATGACGCGGGCGGAGGAGACGGAGGGCAGGGCGCTGCCGCTAGACGATGAGGCGCGGACAATGCTCATCCGCATGAGCGATGGTGACGGACGCGCCTCCCTGACGCTCGCCGAGGAAGTCTGGCGCGCCGCCAAGCCCGGCGAGGTGTTCGATCCCGAAGGGCTGCAGCGCATCGTCCAGCGCCGTGCGCCGATCTACGACAAAGGCCAGGACGGCCATTACAATCTGATCTCGGCGCTGCACAAATCGGTGCGCGGCTCGGATCCCGACGCCGCGCTCTACTATCTCGCGCGCATGTTCGATGCCGGCGAGGATCCGCTCTATCTCGGCCGCCGGCTGGTGCGCATGGCGATGGAGGACATCGGCCTTGCCGATCCGCAGGCACTGGTCGTCGCCAACGCCGCCAAGGACGCTTACGACTATCTGGGCTCGCCCGAGGGCGAACTCGCCTTTGCCGAGGCCACCGTCTATCTCGCCACCGCGCCCAAATCCAACGCCGTCTACACTGCCTTCAAGGCGGCCACGCGCGCTGCCAAGGAGCACGGCTCGCTGCTGCCGCCAAAGCATATCCTGAACGCGCCGACCAAGCTGATGAAGGAAGAGGATTACGGCGCGGGCTATCGCTACGATCATGATGAGCCGGACGCCTTTTCGGGCCAGGACTATTTTCCCGAGAAGATGGGCCGCCAGACCTTCTACGATCCGCCTGAACGTGGTTTCGAGCGCGATATCAGGAAGCGGCTCGATTATTGGGCAAAGCTGCGCAAAGAGCGGGAATAGCCGGCTTGCGCGGCCCGGTGGTCGTCACGCTTCGAAACGAGGCTTCGCCCTGGGGTGTTTCCGCCTCTGTTGTCCTGCACACGCTGCTCGCCGCCACGCTGGCCCTAATGCCATTGCCAAAGCCGCCGAAACGGCTCGAGGAAGAGCGCGTGTCGGTCGACATACTGACGCCCCGGCAATTCGAGGCCTCGACCAGGCCGCCACCGGCGCCAACACCGCCTCCAGCCCCGGAGGCACGAGCCCCGACGCCAAGTCCACCGCCGAGCGCTCCTCAATCTCGACCATCCTCCGGGCCGGCCATGATCCGGCCGACCGAGATGCTGTCGGCCAAGACGCTCGCCGATCCACGCAGCCGGCAGGCGCGCGCCGATCTCGCCACCTTCGCTTCGGATGAACGCATCGTGCAATTGTGCAATCTCGAGGCCATGGACCAGATTCGCCGCTGGCGGGCGGACTTTCAGCCCGAACGCGTCGTGCCTTACGCGACGGCGGAGGAAAGAATCACTGGAACCACGATTGCCGCCAACGGTGCGGCTTTCCGCAGCCGCAAAAACTGGTACAGTTTGAAGTTCAAATGCCAGCTCGCACGAGACGGCGAAAGCGTCATCGGCTTTGAGTTTCTGGTCGGCGATCCCGTGGCCAGGGAAAAATGGGACGAGCTTGGTTTGCCGGCGGTGCATTGACCGAAGTCCGGCGACCTCCACGAGGCAGCCGCCAGGCACGATGCCGTGACCGTTGTGTGGTGACCCAAAAGACCTTATCAAGGCGCACGGCCGGGCGGTTGTCGTTGCCGTGATTTTGGCAGTTCATTCGCAACAGGATCGCGCTCCGCGCGTGGAAAAATGACAAAAACCCTTCGCAAATCCCTTCGCAAATTCGCCATTGCCGTCCCGCTTCTCGCCCTTGGCTTCTATTTCATTCCCATCCTGACGACGATCTTCATCGTCTGCGGCCTGATCGACGTGCTGCGCAACGACAGGAAGGATCTGTCGCTGTTCTCGGGTTATTTCCTCGGCAACGGCCTGTTCACCTGGCTGCTGTCGCCGTTCAACCTGCTGGTCGATCTGCTCTGCTACAGGAATCCCGGCGTGTGGAAACTGGAGCAGTTTCCCGCCGATTATCAGCGCGAGGTCAACGAGATCCTGGACATCTTCAAGGCGCGCAAGGACGAGATCATCGCCGACATCGATGCCAATTTCGGCGCCGGCCGGCGCGGCATGTATGTCTACCAATGGTATGGCAAGCACAGGATCGACAACGTCGCCGAGTTCAACAAGGATTTCAAATACATCAAGACGATCGCCGTTTCCGTCTTCAGCAAGCGCGAATCGACCTCGTGGCACTTCGGCCCGCTGCGGCTCAGCCTGCGCATTCTCTACAATCTGATCCCGGTGAAGTCGGAGATCTTCGTCGAATGCGGCAACGTCAAGAACTACTGGTACGACAATCCGCTGTTCATTTTCGACGACACGCTGCTGCACCGCTCGGTCAACGAGTATGACGGCCGCCGCTACTGCGTGTTCATGGACATCATCAGGCCGTCCCCGGTTCCCCGGCTGATAGCAGGCATGCTCGCCATCGTCTCGGTCAGCGTGGAGCGCATCAATTCGATGTTCTACAAGAACTGGAAAATGATCGGCTCGACCAAGCCGAAGAAAGTCGAAACCACCTGAGCTGAGAGCATCGACGCTGTCGGGCTCCGCCGGCAGCGTCCTGGTGGCTTGCAGGACAAGGTGTGGCACGACGAGATGTGGTTAATTTTGACAGATCTCGTGCACAGGCTTGGCATCGCCAAGCCTTGAATCTCCGGTACCTCTTGAATCTCTGGTACCTTTTGAGCCTCCGGCACCGGGACTCCGCTCGACAATGCAGTCGCTGGGCTTGAGGCGAGCAAGGCGTCTCCGCGCTTGTTCTTTCACCGCCATTTGGGCTCTCGACAATTCATTATATGAATCGTCTCGCTAGATTCGCATTTGCCGGAACGGCTCCTGCGTTGCGAGTTGGTGCGGTTCGGGTTCCACGGCTCTGTCTTTTCCTCCCAGGCGGCCTCCAGTGACAAAGAACAAAATCTTCGGATTCTGGACGGGAGCTTACATCTGCACCCTGATACCGGGCCTTGTTCTGAGCGCCATATATATAGGCCTTGAAGAGCCCGTCTATTATTGGGACTTCGTCGCCTACTTCAATATATTCCGGAATCAAGGGGCGCTCCTCATCGAGAGTCCTTTTCAATGGCTAAGCCAGTTGGCCGCCTCTATCGCGACAGATGACTATGGTTCGGCGATTTTGGCGCCGTTGATGCCGATTTACGTACTTTTCGGAGGTTCGCGATATGCGTTTGTCGCCGGAATAGTCGCGGTCTATCTGGTACCGACGGTTCTCCTCATAGCCCGAATGAGCTATCTGGAGGCGACTTCCGAGACGTCTTCACCCCGAGCCTGGCTCGCCGTCTGGATTGCGGCCTTCCTCTACACTCCGTTCTGGGCGCCGACGCTTCGTGGAATGCCGGACATTGCCGGTTGTCTTGCCATTACCGTGGCGACCTATTTTCTTTGGAAGTCAAAGTTTCTTACCCGCGAGCCGGTGATCAGCGGGATTTGCGTGGGCGTGTGCCTGTGGCTGGCGTTCATGCTGCGTCGCTGGTACGCCTACGCCGTCATTGGCATCGCCGTTTCCGCCGCCCTCTTTTGTTTGCTGCGGATTGCAAGGGATCGGAGCTATCCCTCCTTCGGCAAAGCGGCATTGGGCGGCCTGTGTGCGATTTTCGTTATTGCCGCGGCCGCATTGAACTTCCAGCTACCGCTGATCGCCAGGATTCTGGGCACCAGCTATGGCGATCTCTACAGCGGATACAGGACAACCTTCCTCATCCAGCTCGGCGAGATGGGATCCCGGCTCAGCTATGTGAACTGGCTGCTGATCTTCGTTGGCCTCTATCTCTCGGTCGTGCGCCGCAATGGGTTTTCGCTGTTGTGCGCCTTTGCCTCGGTGTTCGCTTTCTTGATCTTTATCCGCACGCAGGATCCGGAGCGGCACCATTCATTGCCGATGTTTCTTTGGCTGTTCCCGGCATACGCCCAAGCAATCGTTGCGATCGTTTCGATGCCGGCACTGAAATCACGATGGTCGGCCGCCGCCATCGCTTGTGCGGCCGGATTTGCTTTTTTCGGCACGTTTTTTCCAATTGGTCGTCAACTGTTGTCGCCGGTTGGCTTCGTTTTCGCCGAGGAAGCGACGCTCCCGCTACACCTCGACAATCTTCCCGAATACAGACGCCTGATTGCCGACCTCCTTGGCAAAATGACACCTGAGGATCGTTTTTCGGTGTTTGCCTCGGGCGCGGTTTTGAGCGACTCGCTGTTGTTTGGTTTGGATCCCAAGCTCACTCCGCACGTCGGATGGATTTGTCAGGTGGATAGTCGCGATCAATTCCGGCCGGAGGCTTTGAAATCCAGATATGTCGTCGTGGCTGACCGGCCTGTCATCCATCTGCAGCCGGGTGCGCAGATCTGTGTCACGCTCCCCAACCAGTATATTCTCGAGGGAAAAGGCATCGGCGCTGCCTACAAACGGGTTGAAACCTACCAATTATCCGACGGCCTTACCGGTTACCTCTATGAGCAGGTGCGCCCGGTCGGCAAAGCCGAAGTGGATGCCCTCTACAGCGAGTTCCAGAAGAAATATCCGAACTGGACGGCGCCCGAGTGGTGAAGGCGGGGTCGACTGTCTGGCCTTGAAGGGATTGACGCCACCGCCCTTGCATGGGCAGTAAACGACCATGTTCAATCTGCTTCTCGTGGTCGTCGGCGGCGGCATCGGCGCCGGCATCCGTCATCTCGCCAATATGGGCGCGCTGCGCCTCGTCGGCCCCAACTATCCCTGGGGGACGATGGCGATCAACATCGTCGGTTCCTTTGCCATGGGTCTGTTCATCGCCATCCTGGCGCGCCGCGGCGGATCGACCGAAGTCAGGCTGTTTGTCGCCACCGGCATCCTTGGCGGCTTCACCACCTTTTCCGCTTTCTCGCTGGATTTCGCGACATTGTGGGAGCGGGGAGCCACTTTGCCTGCGTTTGGATATGCGCTTGCCAGCGTGATTGGCGCCATTATCGCCCTGTTTCTGGGACTTTGGCTCGCAAGAAGCCTGCCTTAATGCTATTGCCGCGCCGAGAGCAGGGCCGGGCCCTGCCGGGAAATGGATAAGCGAAGAAAATATGGCAGGCGTTGAACAGATCACGGTGGAGGCCGGCGAGGCGGGCATGCGGCTCGATCGCTGGTTCAAGACCCATTTCCCGGGCCTCGGCTTTGGCCATCTGCAGAAGCTGCTGCGCTCGGGCCAAATCCGCGTCGATGGCGGCCGGGTCAAGGCGGACAGCCGTGTCGAGCCTGGCCAGGTGGTGCGTGTTCCGCCGCTCGAGGTCGACAAGAAGGGCGAGAGCCCGCTCACCGGCCACTCGATCCGCAACCAGGGCGATGCCGACGTCCTGGCCAAAATGCTGATCCATGAGGATCCGAAGGTTTTCGTCTTCAACAAGCCGGCGGGTCTGGCGGTGCAAGGCGGTTCGGGCGTTACCCGCAATGTCGACGACATGCTGGAAGCCTGGCGCAACCAGAAGGGCGAGAAGCCGCGGCTGGTCCACCGGCTCGACCGCGACACGTCGGGCGTGCTGGTCGTTGCCCGCACGAGGCTGGCCGCGATGAAGCTCTCGGAGGCATTCCGCGCCCGCGAGACCAAGAAGACCTACTGGGCGCTGGTCAAGGGCGTGCCTCCCAAGCGCGAGGACAAGATCTCGACCTGGCTGATCAAGGAGCCGACACCCGACGGCGACCGGGTGCGCATCGCCGCGCATGGCGAAAAAGGCGCCGACCATGCCGTGTCCTACTACCGCATCATCGAGCAGGCGGCGCAGACGATGACCTGGCTGGAAATGGAGCCCTATACCGGCCGCACCCACCAGTTGCGTGTCCATGCCGCCTATATCGGCTGCCCCATCATCGGCGATCCGAAATATTTCGAGGCCGACACCAATTGGGATTTTCCCGGCGGCATTCAAAACCGCCTGCACCTGCACGCGCGGCGCATCGTCATCCCGCACCCGGACAAGGGCTTCATCGACGTCACCGCGCCGATGCCGCCGCATATGCGCCAGAGCTGGAACCTGATCGGCTTCGACGACGCCAGCGCGGAGGATTGAATGCGGGAGGAAATCGATCATGGATGAGACTTCGCTCGTTCGTCAGTTGGTGATCTGGTTGCCGCTCGTGCTGATTCTCGTCGTCTGGGTTGCCTTTACGCGTCGCTCTATCGCTCGGCAGGGCTCGATGGCCGAAATCGGCCGTGAGAACACCGAAGCGATAAGGCAGAATACCGAAGTGCTGAAAACACTGCTCGCGAAACTGGAAAGCCAGTCGAAGCAATGACCGCCACCGCATTGGACAGGCGCGACACGGTCGACATGGCCGCCGCCTCGATCATGGTCGGCCTGACATTCTCCTGGGGACTGAATTACGTCGCCGCCAAGATCTCCTATGCCGGTTACGACCCCGTCTTCCTGTCGATAGCACGCTCGGTCATCGGCGGCTTCTGCGTCTTCCTCTGGTGCCGCTGGCGCGGCATTGCGCTGTTCACGCGCGATGGCACCTTGCTTGCCGGCATCGCGGTGGGCGTGCTTTTCGGCGTGGAATTCCTTTGCCTTTACGTCGGCCTGGAACACACGACCGTTGCCCGCAACACGCTGCTGGTCAACTCCATGCCGTTCTGGATGCTAATCGGCGGCCACTTCCTGCTTGGCGAACAGATCACCTTACGAAAGTTCCTCGGCCTGCTCTTGGCCTTCGCCGGTCTTGCCGCGGTTTTTTCCGACAAGCTTGGCGGCGGCGGGGACATGCTGTTCGGCGACCTGCTCAGTCTTGGCTCCGGGTTTTTCTGGGCCCTGACCAATATCCTCATCAAGCGCTCGAAACTGGTCGAGGCGAGTGCCGAAAAGCTGCTGCTTTACCAACTCGCCGGCGCGGCCATCGTTGGCCTCCTGGTTCTGCCTTTGGCGGGCCCGCCGGTTCGCGATCCCGCGTTGCTGCCGACCCTGGCGCTGCTGTTCCAGGCGCTCTACATCGTCGCCTTCACCTACGTGTTGTGGTTCTGGCTGCTGCGCCGCTATCCGGCGTCGGGTCTGTCCAGTTTCACCTTCCTGTCACCGGTGTTCGGTGTTTTGTGCGGCGCAATCATCTTGAACGAGCCGCTGACCATCCGCATCTTCCTGGCACTTGGTCTGATTGCCGCCGGCCTGATCATCGTCAACCGGCCGGCGCGCAAGCTGACACCGGTGTGAGAGAGATTTTTCATGCGCGATATCCTCAACGACCTCGAAGCGGGCAAATACCTTTCCGATCCGGACCCGGTGCGCCGCGCCCAAATCCAGATGAAGACACCGCTGCCGAAGCGCTTCTACAAGACCGTCTCGGTTGCGCCGGTGGAAGACGGGTTTGCCGTCCATCTCGACGGCAGGCCGGTGCGCACACCGGGCAAGGCGCTGTTGTCGCTGCCGACCGAAGCAGCCGCGGCGCTGGTTGCCGACGAGTTCGCCGCACAGGGCGAGACCATCAATCCAGTGACGATGCCGGTGATGCGCCTGGTCAACACCGCCATCGATGGCGTCGCCAGCGATCCGCAAGCGGTGCTGGAAGACATATTGCGCTTTGCCTCGTCCGACTTGCTTTGTTACCGCGCCGATGCGCCGCAAGGGCTGGTCGAGCGGCAGAACGAGCACTGGGACCCGGTCATCGACTGGGCTCGCGGCAGCCTTGGTGCCCGCTTCAACCTTGCCGAAGGCATCATCCATGTCGAGCAGCCGCGCGAGACGGTCGCCGTGCTGGGCGCGCATCTTGCTCAGCGCGCCGAGCCGCTGCGGCTCGCCGCCATCCACGTCATGACCTCGCTGACCGGTTCGGCGCTGCTGGCGCTGGCTGTCGATTTTGGCGAGCTCGACGTCGAGGCCGCCTGGGCCGCCGGCCATGTCGATGAGGACTGGCAGATCGAGCAGTGGGGCCAGGACGCGGAGGCGGTGGCCCGCCGCTCCGCCCGCAAGCGCGATATGATGGCCGCCGTCCAGCTCCTGGAAGCGCTCAAGGGCTGAGTTTCGCACGGCTTTGCCGCACCGCACCTAATACCAAAGTCATAATCCCATCGTCGCTCTGCCGCCGGGGGGCGCTTTCTGTCATTTTTTCCGTGATGGCTGTCGTTGAGTCCGCGTTCGGAGGAGAACGCCGACGATTATAACGCAGCGTCGAGGACAAGGGTCTCACGGGAGGAAAACGCAATGGCATTGGCATCGACCGCCGGCGGAACGAGCCGCGGCATGACGCGGGAAGAGAAGAAGGTCATCTTCGCTTCCTCGCTCGGCACCGTCTTCGAATGGTACGATTTCTATCTCTACGGCTCGTTGGCGGCCTTCATCGGCTCGACCTTTTTCGCTCCGACGATCCCTGAGGCGACACGCAACATCTTCGCGCTGCTGGCCTTTGCCGCCGGCTTCCTGGTGCGTCCGTTCGGCGCCCTTTTGTTCGGTCGTATCGGTGACCTCGTCGGCCGCAAATATACGTTCCTAGTCACCATGACGATCATGGGCCTGTCGACCTTCCTGGTCGGCCTGCTGCCGGGGTATGCAACCTTGGGCATCGCCGCTCCGGTGATCCTGATCATCCTGCGCATGCTGCAGGGCCTGGCGCTCGGCGGTGAATATGGTGGCGCGGCGACCTACGTCGCCGAGCACGCGCCCGACGACCGCCGGGGTTTCTATACGTCATGGATCCAGACGACGGCCACACTCGGCCTGTTCCTGTCGCTGATCGTCATCCTGATCGTTCAGGGCTCGTTGAGCAAGGAAAGCTACGCCGCCTGGGGCTGGCGCATTCCGTTCATCGTTTCCTTCCTGCTGCTCGCCGTCTCGATCTGGATCCGGCTGTCGCTTTCTGAGTCGCCGACCTTCCAGAAGATGAAGGACGAGGGCAAAGGCTCCAAGGCGCCACTGTCCGAGGCTTTCGGTCAGTGGAAGAACGCAAAGATCGCGCTGCTGGCGCTGCTTGGCCTCACCGCCGGCCAGGCCGTCGTCTGGTACAACGGCCAGTTCTACGCACTGTTCTTCCTACAGAACGTGCTGAAGGTCGATGCGCAGTCGGTCAACATCATGATCGCCATTGCGCTGGCCATCGGCTCGATCTTCTTCGTCGTGTTCGGCTGGCTGTCCGACAAGATCGGCCGCAAGCCGATCATCATGGCTGGCCTTGCGCTGGCCATTGTCTGCACCTTCCCGCTGTTCAAGGCGTTGACCTGGGCCGCCAATCCGGCGCTCGCCAAGGCACAGCAGAGCACGCGGGCAACGGTGACGGCAGCGCCCGGCGACTGCAGGTTCCAGTTCAATCCGGTCGGCACCGCCAAGTTCACGACGTCCTGCGACATCGCGACTTCATTCCTGACCAAGAACTCGGTTCCCTACGACGTCGTCTCGACGGCCGCGGCCGGAACAGCCGCGTCGGTCAAGATCGGCAACGAGACGGTGGAGTCCTACGACGCCGTCGCCGCCGGCGACCAGGCCAAGGCCAAGGACGCCGCCTTCGTCAAGGCCGTCAACATGTCCCTGCAGGACAGCGGTTATCCGCTGAAGCGCGCGGCAATCAAGGTTGCCGACCAGAAACTCGACGCCTTCATCGCCGCCAACCCTGAACTGAAGCTCGATGCCGCCGCCATCCGTGGCGGCGAAAAGACAGCGGTGCCGACCGAGCAGGCGGTCAAGGACAAGATCCTGACCACCGATGAGGCAGCAGGCGCGCCCGAAGTCACTGTCTATAATATACCGGGTGGCGGTCCCTTCGCCATGTTCGCGGATCCGGCAGCCGTCAACTGGCCGATGACAATCGGCATCCTGTTCATCCTGGTGCTGTTCGTGACCATGGTCTACGGCCCCATCGCGGCGATCCTGGTCGAGATGTTCCCGACCCGTATCCGCTATACCGGCATGTCGCTGCCCTACCACATCGGCAATGGCTGGTTCGGTGGCCTGCTGCCGGCAACGGTGTTCGCCCTCAGTGCCTACAAGGGCGACATCTACTACGGCCTTTGGTACCCGGTAGTGATCGCGGCGATCACGCTGGTCATCGGCATGATCTTCGTCAAGGACACGCTTGGCACCGATCTGCACGCCAAGGAGTAGCCGACGGATCGTCCACCAACAAAAAGCCCGGCGTGAGCAATCACGCCGGGCTTTTTCGTGTTCGACACCTGAAGAGGCGGCTCAACTCTTCCGCTGGTTTTCTTCCTCGACGGCCGCTTCGTGATACCAGCCGTCAAAATCGGCGTGCGTGTTGCGCAGCGAGGCAAGCTCTGCCGCGAACTTGGCCTTTGCGCCTAAATTTGAGGCAGATTTGCGGGCTGCCAGAGGGAACATCAGGATCTTTGCCGACGGACGGGAGGTGGTGACTTCCATAAGCGGCCTCCTTTCTTTCGCGGGAGCTTTTCGATTCAGCTTTATTGCAAGATAGGTTGTGCGATTCATTTAGGCAATATGCCTACGAAAAGATCATCTTTTGCATATTATTTGTGCATTTTGCATTGTTGATCGATCTTGATCCATCGATGAGGCGGCCCAACAAATTCAACCGTGTATCGCCGCCATTTTGCCGCACCCGCCGGCGCCCGAATGGCACACGAATTGCATTTTAGTGATCCGGCAGGGCCGGCTGCTGACGGCAGACGCGTGTCGACGCCGTTCAGTGTTCGGTGATCAAGCAACGAGAGGCTAGAATGACGAAATACAAGCTCGAGTACATTTGGCTCGATGGTTACACCCCGGTCCCCAACCTTCGCGGCAAGACGCAGGTCAAGGAATTCGCCGAATTCCCGACGCTCGACCAGCTGCCGCTGTGGGGTTTCGATGGTTCCTCGACCATGCAGGCCGAAGGCCACAGCTCCGATTGCGTGCTGAAGCCGGTCGCGGTTTATCCGGACCCGACCCGCACCAACGGCGTGCTGGTCATGTGCGAAGTCATGATGCCTGACGGTGTGACACCGCACGCCTCCAACAAGCGCGCCACCATTCTCGACGACGAGGGTGCCTGGTTCGGCTTCGAGCAGGAGTATTTCTTCTACAAGGACGGTCGTCCGCTCGGCTTCCCGGAGACCGGTTATCCCGCCCCGCAGGGCCCGTACTACACCGGCGTCGGCTACAAGAACGTCGGCGATGTCGCACGCCAGATCGTCGAGGAGCATCTCGACCTTTGCCTGGCGGCCGGCATCAACCATGAAGGCATCAACGCCGAAGTGGCCAAGGGCCAGTGGGAATTCCAGATCTTCGGCAAGGGCTCCAAGAAGGCCGCCGACCAGATGTGGATCGCCCGCTATCTGCTTCTGCGCCTGACCGAAAAATACCGCATCGACATCGAATTCCACTGCAAGCCGCTTGGCGACACCGACTGGAACGGCTCGGGCATGCATGCCAACTTCTCGACCGCCTACATGCGTGAAGTCGGCGGCAAGGCGTATTTCGAATCGCTGATGGCGCAGTTCGACAAGAACCTGATGGACCACATCGCCGTCTACGGCCCGGACAACGACAAGCGCCTGACCGGCAAGCACGAAACCGCGCCGTGGAACAAGTTCAGCTACGGCATCGCCGACCGCGGTGCGTCGATCCGCGTGCCGCACTCCTTCGTCAAGAATGACTACAAGGGTTACCTTGAAGACCGCCGTCCGAATTCGCAGGGCGACCCCTACCAGATCGCTTCGCAGATCCTGAAGACGATCTCGCAGGTTGCGACCGACGCATCGGTTTCGGCTGCCGCCTGATTGTTTTCGCGGCGCGGACGCAAGATCTGCGCCGCACCAGAACGACCACGAAAAAGGCCCTTGCGGAAAACGCGAGGGCCTTTTTCGTTATGCTTGTGGGGCGAGGCACGTCCGCATTGGTCAGCCGGCGACAGCTCCACGTGCCTTCAGCGCGGCGACAACCTTCGCATGCGGCAAAGCGGGGCTGCGGTTGCCGTCGCGGCAGATCATGTCACTGTTGGCGACGAGCGCATTGAGCACCGCCGCCTTCGGGCGCCCGAGCCTGATCGCGACGCTGCTGATCATGGCCGTGGCGGCGATCTATTACGTCCTGGTGCTCGCCAGGCGAACGGACTGGAACCTGCACGGCCCAGACGAACTTGCTGGATAGATGTCGAACTTGCTGGATAGATGTCGAACTTGCCGGATAAGCGACGACTTGCCGGATAGGCGTCGCCCTCCGACGTTCTGTCCTTGCGCGAACCCCGGCCTTCTGAACTGACTCCCGAAGGTTGTGTCCAACTTTTGAGGGCAGTTTATTTCGCCGGGGTTCTTTTTGCCGTGCCGGCCCCGGCGGGGTGAATTCCCCCAAAAAAAGTCAGGTTGAAAAGGACCGGGCAATTTCCTGTCACGGAGAGGCTTTTGGCAGGCGCCTTTTGCCGTCATGAGATGTCCAGCGTTTCCGAGTTCGTTGAAAAAGCCCGGAAAACAGCCAGTTTCAGCTCGTCCGTAGACCAATGATCCCCTATATAAGCCACTGTTCATACAACGAAAACGGCGATTTATGCCTCGGGCTGGCGGCGTTGACAGATCACGCCGCGGCATGCGTATTCGGAACCTTGGGTTACGCCAAAGCGATGCTGTTCGAACGGGGCGGGGTTTCTTGAACGACGGCATTGGCGGGGGCGCCGGACGAGCGGGCATTGCAGCCTGAGGCAGTGTGCCGCTCGCTCCTGGCGATTTTTCCGCGCGGAAAGCCATCTGCCGCTCACCGCAAATGGGCCGCGATGGCCCAGTGTTACGACCGTGACCGACGTTGCCTGCCCTCGGCAAATCCAGCTAACAAACGATCCCGTAAACCAAAAGCGGTTGGCCGGCCGCTGTCGCATGGCTGGTCACGCAAACCATCCGCGGACATCGGGTGGCAGCAAAAAGCCCTTGAAGGCGGAAATCCTTCAAGGGCTTTGCAAGTTTATGCGAACGAGATTTTAGACCGAGTAGTACATGTCGTATTCGACCGGATGCGGGGTCATTTCGAAGCGCATCACCTCGGCCATTTTCAGCTCGATGTAGCTGTCGATCTGGTCGTCGTCGAAGACGCCGCCGGCCTTCAGGAAGCCGCGATCCTTGTCGAGGCTCTGCAGGGCTTCACGCAGCGATCCGCAGACGGTCGGGATCTTCTTCAGTTCCTTCGGTGGCAGGTCGTAGAGATCCTTGTCCATCGGCTGGCCGGGATGGATCTTGTTCTTGATGCCGTCGAGACCGGCCATCAGCATGGCGGCGAAAGCGAGGTAGGGGTTCGCGCCCGGGTCGGGGAAGCGGACCTCGACGCGCTTGGACTTCGGCGACGAGCCGAACGGGATGCGGCAGGACGCCGAGCGATTGCGCGCCGAATAGGCGAGCAACACCGGCGCTTCGTAGCCCGGCACCAGACGCTTGTAGGAATTGGTCAGCGGGTTGGTGAAGGCATTGATCGCCTTGGCGTGCTTGATGATGCCGCCGATGTAGAACAGGCAGCTTTCCGAAAGACCGGCGTACTCGTTGCCGGCGAAGGTCGGCTTGCCGCCCTTCCAGATCGACTGGTGGACGTGCATGCCCGAGCCATTGTCGCCGAAGATCGGCTTCGGCATGAAAGTGGCCGTCTTGCCGTAGGCATTGGCGACCTGGTGCACGACATACTTGTAGATCAGCATCTTGTCGGCGTTGCGGACCAGCGTGTCGAACTTGATGCCGAGTTCGTGCTGGGCAGCCGCGACCTCGTGGTGGTGCTTCTCGACGCGCACGCCCATTTCGGCGAGCACAGTCAGCATTTCCGAGCGCATGTCCTGCGCGCTGTCGATCGGCGGCACCGGGAAATAGCCGCCCTTGATGCGCGGGCGGTGGCCAAGGTTGCCGGTCTCGTAGTCGGTGTCGTCGTTCGACGGCAGTTCGGTGGAATCGAGCTTGAAGCCTGTGTTGTAGGGGTCGGCCTTGTACTTGACGTCGTCGAACACGAAGAACTCGGCTTCCGGGCCGACATAGATGGTGTCGCCGATGCCCTCCGACTTCATGTAGGCCTCGGCCTTCTTGGCCGTGCCGCGCGGATCGCGGTTGTAGGATTCGCCCGAGACCGGATCGAGGATGTCGCACAGGATGACCATGGTCGACTGCGCGAAGAACGGATCCATGTGGACCGTGTCCGCATCGGGCATCAGCACCATGTCGGACTCGTTGATGGCTTTCCAGCCGGCAATCGAAGAGCCGTCGAACATCACGCCATCGGCGAACATGTCTTCCTCGACCTCGATGACATCCATCGTCACGTGTTGCAGCTTGCCCTTCGGGTCGGTGAAGCGCAGGTCAACGAATTTCACGTCGTTGTCCTTGATCTGCTTCATGATGTCTTTGGCTGTCGTCATGTCATGTATCCCTGTTTGATGACGTTTTTTGATGATGACGTTTTTTGATGGTGACGTTGGGAGGGTGGTCGCGTCAGACGGCGTCCATGCCGGTTTCGCCGGTGCGGATGCGCACGACTTCCTCGATGTTGGAGACGAAGATCTTGCCGTCGCCGATACGGCCTGTCTGGGCCGCCTTGCGGATAGCCTCGATCGCGCCTTCGACGGCGTCGTCGCCAAGCACGACCTCGATCTTCACCTTGGGCAGGAAGTCGACGACATATTCGGCGCCGCGGTAGAGTTCGGTGTGGCCTTTCTGGCGTCCGAAGCCCTTGGCCTCGGTCACGGTGATGCCTTGCAGTCCGGCCTCCTGAAGCGCTTCCTTCACTTCGTCCAGCTTGAATGGCTTGATGATCGCTTCGATCTTTTTCATGTAAAAAGTGGCCTCCACTGCCAAAAAAACGGGTTGTGAGCCCCCGCTTGCGCCTCCATCAAGCACGAACTGTGCCAATCCGAGGGATTCGAAGCGGTCTCATGCGATTTCGAAGCCGCACCGCGCCGGGATGCAAATTCGCGTCATTCGCTGTACCGGATGCGGCACCGGCTTCCGGAACCTACACAGTGCCATCCGTCGTCGCAGCACAATAATTAGGCATGTCGCCCATCGCATGGGCAATTTTTGCCTGTGATGCCTCTCATCCGAACATTATGGCTGCCCTCGCGCCACCTCCTCCTTGTTTGCTTCGGATCGAAAAGTGGACAATGCTTGATCGAATGCGGATCGGCAATCCATGAGCGATGAACTTCTTACTCCCGCCGAAATGGCCGAAGCGGACCGGCTGACGATCGCCGCCGGCCCAGCCGACGGCATCGGCCTGATGCGTCGTGCCGGCGAGGCCGTCGCGGCCGAGGTTTTCAAGCGCCATCCGGCAGCGGTGCACGTCCACGTGCTGTGCGGTCCAGGCAACAATGGCGGCGATGGCTATGTCGTCGCTCGCATCCTGACCGGCAGCGGCGTCGCCACGACGGTCTGGGCATCCGGCGCACCGAGGCCGAGAAGCGACGCGGCACTCGCAGCCGCGGAGTGCCCGATCGCACCCCAGCCGTTGTCCAGCTTCAAAGCCGAGCCCGGCTCGATCGTGGTCGACGCGCTGTACGGGGCAGGGCTGTCCAAGCCGCTGTCCGGCGATGAAGCCAGGGCGATCGATATCGCCACCGACATGCGTTTGCCCGTTATCGCCGTCGACCTGCCATCGGGCGTGTCCGGCGACAGCGGCAAGGTGCTCGGCAAGGCATTTGCCGCCGAGATCACCGTGACCTTCGCGCGCAGGAAGCCCGGCCATCTGCTCCTGCCTGGCCGGAAGCGATGTGGCGAGGTCGTGCTTGCGGATATCGGCATTGGCGACGATATCATCGCACGGCTCCGGCTCCGGACGTTCGAGAACACACCGGCGCTTTGGTTGCGTGGTTTTCCGGTGCCGGCCGTCGATGCGCATAAATACAAGCGCGGCCATGTCGGCGTCTTCTCCGGCGGCCCAAGCGCCACCGGCGCGGCGCGGCTGTCGGCATTGGCCGCTGCGAGGAGCGGTGCGGGGGCGGTGACCGTGCTGTCGCCGGGCAACGCCATGCAGGTTAACGCGGCCCATCTGACCTCGATCATGCTGCGCAAGGCCGATGACGTCGCGGACATCGAAGAATTTGTCGGCGAACGCCGGCCGTCGGCCTTTGTCCTCGGGCCCGGCTTTGGCGTCGGTCAGAAAACGAGGACCTTCGGGCTCGCGCTCCTTGCCTCCGGCCAATTGCAGGATGCTTCCGCACAGGTCGATGGTCTTGTCTTTGACGCGGATGCGATCACCTCCTTTCACGACGCGCCGGATGTCTTATTCGAAGCCGCACGCCGGCAAAATGCTCCGGCCTTGGTGATGACGCCGCATGACGGGGAGTTCGCCAGGCTGTTTCCGGACATCGCCGGCGACAAGGCAACGTCCAAGCTCGACAAGGCGCGCGCGGCAGCCGCCAATGCCAATGCGGTCATCATCTACAAGGGCGCCGACACAGTGATCGCAGCGCCCGATGGCAGGGCGGCGATCAATGCCAACGGCGCCGCCTGGCTTGCCACCGCGGGGTCTGGCGACGTGCTGTCGGGCATATCAGCCGGTCTGCTGGCACAGGGCATGCCGGCGTTCGAGGCGGCCTGCGCGGCGGTGTGGATTCATGCCGAGGCCGGCAGCCGCTTCGGGCCGGGGCTGATTGCCGAGGATCTGCCGCAGGCGATGCTGCCGGTGCTGCGCGAACTGGTCAAAGCACGCCAGAAGGCGCCCATCAGATGAACCGTTCCGCGCTCGCCGTTGCCGCCATCGCGCCATTTGCCGCAAGGCGTGCGCGCCACAGGTCCTTGACGGTTTGCGGCGGTTGAATTTTCGGGTGCCGCTGGTTCACCGCTGGAGATAGTCCGCCATCTTAGCAGTCCATGTAGCGTCGAATTCCGCAATATGCTGGTCGGCTGCGCTTGAAGTTACCTGCGTCGAGAGGGCGGTTACCGCTATTGGGTCCAGGTCAGGTGGCTCCGAGTAGCCAAGCGCCGCCAGTCTTTGCGCCCATGAAGGGTGGGTGGACTTTTCATCATCCGGACTTTTCCATGCCTTGCGAGCACAGGCATTCAGGCAAGCGGGTTCCCGCAACTGCCCAGCCGCCTCCAAGAGGCGATCGAGTGGCGGTCGCGGGGGACGCAGTGCTCCCCTCAACTCATGCTGCAAAGGATCATAGACCGCTTCTTTGAAATGCACGTCTGCCGCGGCGACAAGCAAAAGCGCTCGAGCGGCCTGCTCGGCATCTCCGGAGGACGCTGCATGCCGATCCGCCTTGATCTCGGCTTCGCGCGAAAGCCGGATTTCTTCCCGTTCGAACGATCCCGATAGCCAGCCGATGGCGGCGTGGAGTAGGCTGCCTGTAATCGTGGTGCCCGGAGGAGCATACTCGAAGACGAACCCAAAACCGTTCTCGAATTCTGCGAGATTAAGACCACCATTGGTGTCCTTGTTGCGGACATGCGCATCCTCATGGGCGAGGATCGCGGTAAGCGTTGTTTCATCGGTCACGGCAAGCAGAGGGATCCCGACGGTCAGAAACAGCCGGTTACCGAGCAGGCCGAGAAGCGTGCGCTCTTCCCTAACTGAAGCGTTAAGGTTGTTCTCCAACGAGATGACGGTGCGCGCCGCACGACGCGGTCCGGCAACGGTTCGCCAAAGCGCCCACAGGCCAGGCGCCTCTGCTTCGCTGACGCCTTTAGTCTTACTGCGCCGGAAGCCGGCAAACAACGTGCCGAACAGGAATGCCAATGCAGTGGTCGCGATTGGCATAGCAACAAATCCACTCGTGATGAGCCAGATCGGATGGCTGTCGAGCAGGGACATCCAGGCGCAAAAGATGATGGCGGCAGGGACAATGTAAAACAGGACGGCGAACCTGCCAAACCGTCGCCCGGCGGCGATGATCATTCGCGACATGGGAGTCATAACGGTATGTTGTCGTGCTTCTTCCAAGGGTTTTGCATGTCCTTGTTGCGCAGCATCCGCAGCGCCCGCGCAATGCGGCGACGGGTCGAGTGCGGCATGATCACCTCGTCGACATAACCGCGCTCGGCGGCGACGAAGGGTGACAGGAAACGATCCTCGTAAGCCTTTGTATGGGCTGCGATCTTTTCCGCATCGCCGATGTCCTTGCGGTAGATGATCTCGACCGCGCCCCTGGCGCCCATCACCGCGATCTGCGCCGTCGGCCAGGCATAATTCATGTCGCCGCGCAGATGTTTGGACGCCATGACGTCATAGGCGCCGCCATAGGCTTTTCGGGTGATGACGGTGATTTTCGGTACGGTCGCTTCGGCGTAGGCGAACAGGAGTTTCGCGCCATGCTTGATCAGCCCGCCATATTCCTGGGCAGTGCCGGGCAGGAAGCCCGGAACGTCGACGAAGGTGACGATCGGGATCGAAAAACAGTCGCAGAATCGCACGAAACGTGCCGCCTTGCGGCTGGCATCAGAATCCAGAACGCCGGCCAGCACCATCGGCTGGTTGGCAACGAAGCCGACCGTGCGGCCCTCGATGCGTCCGAACCCGGTGACGATGTTCTTGGCGAAGCTCTGCTGGATCTCGAAGAAGTCGCCCTCGTCGGCGACCTTCAGGATCAATTCCTTGATGTCGTAAGGCTTGTTGGCGTTGTCGGGGATCAGCCGGTCGAGCGACAAATCGTGGTCGGTGACCGACTGGTAGCATTCGATCTCCGGGAGTTCCGATGTGTTGGAGGCCGGCAAGAGGTCGACCAGCCGGCGCATCTGCAGGAGCGCCTCGACGTCGTTGTCATAGGCGCCGTCGGCGATCGAGGATTTCGTCGTGTGGACCGAGGCGCCGCCGAGGCTCTCGGCGGTAACCGTCTCGTTGGTGACGGTCTTCACCACGTCCGGCCCCGTGACGAACATGTAGGAGGTGTCGCGCACCATAAAGATGAAGTCGGTCATGGCAGGCGAGTAGACGTCGCCGCCGGCGCACGGACCCATGATGACGGAAATCTGCGGAATGACGCCGGAAGCCAGCACGTTGCGCTGGAAGATCTCGGCATAGCCGCCAAGGGCCGCCACGCCTTCCTGGATGCGCGCGCCGCCGGCGTCGTAAAGGCCGATGATCGGCGCGCGGTTGCGCAGCGCCATCTCCTGCACCTTGATGACCTTCTCGGCATGGGCTTCCGACAGCGAGCCGCCGAACACAGTGAAGTCCTTGGCGAAGAGATAGACCGGGCGGCCGTTGACCGTGCCCCAGCCAGTGACGACGCCGTCGCCGGCGATCTTGGTCTTCTCCATGCCGAAATCGGTCGAGCGGTGCTCGACATACATGTCGAACTCCTCGAACGAACCTTCGTCGAGGAAGACCTCGATGCGTTCGCGCGCGGTGAGCTTGCCCTTCTTGTGCTGCGCATCGATGCGGGCCTGGCCACCGCCCATGCGGGCGATGTCGCGCCGCCGCTCGAGTTCCTTCAGCACGTCCTTCATCGCTTGGTCCCCAAAATGGAAGCTGCATTTGTGGTAATGATGCCCGCCGGGGAGCGCAAGCATAGGCTTTTGGTCAGTTCTTGCTGCATTGCAACATGGCACCCCTTGCATTCCGGGGCGAACTCAGCCATATGCAGCCCATAGGCGCTTGGGCCGGAGATTCCGGCCTTCTCGACAAATGAGACTGGTTGCGTCTGTTTTCCCTCTTTCCGGTATATCGGCCCTCTTTCCGGTACATCACGAAGCGGCGAAAAAGCCCCGTGGCATGACGCCTGCGGGCACGACAGCGCAGCCGAGTGGACGTTACCGTCCGCCCGCCTTGTCGTTTCACATCGAATTTTTCGACGGCAGGTTGCGCCCTGCCGCCATTGACGTTTGCGGCCAGAGGCCGCGTGAAAGAAGATTATTTTGACCAACGAAAACACATTGTCCGGTAAGGACACTGGGCCCGACACTGCGGAACTCTCTGGTTTCGCAGCGCTGGGAATTACGGGTGCGCTGCTCAAGGCCACCCACAATGCCGGCTTCACCGAACCGAAGCCGATCCAGATGCAGGCGATCCCGCCGCAGCTGGAAGGCCGCGATATATTCGGCATCGCCCAGACCGGCTCCGGCAAGACCGCTGCCTTTGCGCTGCCGATCCTGTCCAAGATCATCGCGCTCGGCACCAAGCGGCGCGCCAAGACGACCCGGGCGCTGATCCTTGCGCCGACCCGCGAACTCGCGGTTCAGATCGAGGACACCATCAAGATCCTCGCCAAGGGCGCGCATGTCTCGACGGCACTCGTGCTGGGCGGCGTCTCGCGTTTCAGCCAGGTGAAGAAGGTTGCGCCCGGCGTCGACATCCTGATCGCCACACCCGGCCGGTTGACCGACCTGGTGCGCGAGGGCGACCTCATCCTCTCCGACACCAAATGGCTGGTGCTCGACGAGGGCGACCGCATGCTCGACATGGGCTTCATCAACGACGTCAAGCGCATCGCCAAGGCGACCGCGCCTGACCGCCAGACGGCGCTGTTTTCGGCCACCATGCCGGACGAGATCGCCGAACTGGCCAAGGGCCTGCTGAAGAACCCTGTGCGTATCGAAGTCTCGCCGCAAAGCACCGCGGCCGCCGAGATCGTGCAGGGCGTCGTCTTTGCCCGCACCAAGCAGAAGCGCCAGGTGCTGTCGACGATGCTCGCCGACGCGGCGATGAAGTCCGTCATCATCTTTTCGCGCACCAAGCATGGCGCCGACCGGGTGACCAAGGACCTCGAGCGCGATGGCTTCAAGGCCGCCGTCATCCATGGCAACAAGTCGCAGAACGCCCGTCAGAAGGCACTGAACGATTTTCGCGATGGATCGGTGCGCATCCTCGTTGCGACCGACATCGCGGCGCGCGGCATCGATGTTCCCGGCATCAGCCATGTCGTGAATTTCGACCTGCCGGACGAGGCTGAAAGCTACGTCCACCGCATCGGCCGCACCGGCCGCAACGGCATGGACGGCATTGCCATCACGCTTTGCGATCCGTCTGAAAACAGCAAGCTGCGCCAGGTCGAGCGCATCATCCGCACCAAGCTGCCTATCGTTGCCGACCATCTCGGCAGCCCCGATCCGCAGCGCAATCCGGCTGAAAAGAACGAGCGCTTCGAGCCCGCCAATGACCGCAACGACCGCAATGGCCGTCGCGACGGCAGGCGCCCAGGCGGCGAGAACAAGGGCAATGGCTTCGGCAAGAAGCGCTTCGGCGACAAGCCGGCCTTCGCCGGTGAACGCAAGCCGGAAGGCGCCAAGCCCTTCAAGGGCAACAACAAGCGCCGCTTCGGCGGCAAGCGTCCGGCGGCGCGGGCTGCCTAAGCAGGCCGCCTCGCGTCAGCCGAACCTTTGCATGGTCGGCTGACCAATCTGCGACAAAAAGGCGGCCCCGGGGGTCCCCCGG